>USNA01000190.1 GCA_900555955.1 uncultured Collinsella sp.
TGGTCTTGGAAGTGCGCCGGAGCAGTGCCTCGCCGTGCACCTGATGAGCCGTATCGGGTACAGGAACTTGCTCAATGGAAAAAGCCGCACGAATCGAAGCCTCGAGCTGATCAATCACATAATCAAAGGCGGTCGGTGCATCGTAGCTCAGGCGCTGAATGTTAAAGAGCGCCTGAACCGCAGCGATGGGCAGCACCTGCTTAAAGATACAGATAGCAATAAGGCGAGCGATCTGCTCGCGACCATATTGCTTTTTTACCGGAGCCGGCACCAGACCGACCTTTACATAGTTATTGATCATCGATGGCGTAATGACGGGCTGCTCCACACAAATCGAAAGCGGCTCCATCCACAGCTCGATGTACTCAATGACCTGGTCACGGTAGAGCGTTACATTCGGCAACTGGTTATAGCGCGGCAAGCTGAGCGTATTGAGTTTGCGGACTATATCAGACTGGATAAATGCATCAGGTAGCACCGTGGGCTGAATATCCTCTGGGCTAATGCTAACCGACGTATCGGACATAGGAATGACATGTTTAACGTGATTCATATGGTGCCTCCGTTCCTTTTCAATATTGTATTCTAGATTATCTAGTTTTGCATACCAAAATGAACGGTATGATCGTCGGCTTTGGCTCGGGTCAGGTCGCAGGATAGCTGGCTTGTTTTTGCACAACAAAACGTCCCGCGGCAACGTTGCCTCAAGCTCGTTACCGCGGGACGTTAAAGTAAAATAACAACCTTACATAAGATATATTATCGTACTTATCCGCGTAAGAAAGCGTATGCGCTGGTAGCCGCTATAGCTCCGTCCGAAACAGCGGTCACAACTTGGCGTAAACGCTTGGAACGGATATCGCCGGCAGCAAATAAGCCAGGCGTGCGGGTGGCCATCGATTCGTCGGTCACAATACCGCCGTCGGGCGCCAGATCCACCAGATGCTCAACAAGCTCGGTATGAGGCTGTGTGCCAGCAAAGACAAAGATGCCAAACGAGCCAGGATCGAAGGACTCGGAATAGATTTCACCGGTGGCGTTGTCCTTAAAGGTGATAGTCGTGGGCATGGCCTCGCCCGATAGTTCCACAATACTAGTTTGGTACCTAACAGAAATACTATCTTTTGCGAGCACCTTTTGAACCACGCCATCGGGAGCCCGGAACCGATCGCGGCGCAAGACGATAGTCACACTGCTGGCGATTTCTGACAAGAACAGGGCTTCCTCACAGGCAGCATTGCCGCCGCCGATGACAAAAACCTGCTTGCCACGAAAGAACATGCCGTCGCACGTCGCGCAATACGAAACGCCACGACCGCGATACGTATCCTCGCCAACAAAACCAGCAGAACGCGGCGTGGCGCCCATGCATGCGATAACACTCGAGGCCAGCGTATCGCCCGTATCGTGATGCACCGTAAACAGCGCTGTATCGGCATCGTAATCGATGCCCGTCACCATGCTCCATGTAACCTGCGCTCCCAGGCCCTCTGCATGTTGCTGAAAACGCTCGCCGAGTTCGGCGCCACTCAAGAGCGGAATGCCCGGATAGTTCTCGACCTCATTGGTTGTGGCGATTTGTCCTCCCGACATGCCCTGTTCGATCACAGTCGTCGTGAGATTGGCGCGCGCCGCGTAAATGGCAGCAGCATAGCCCGCAGGGCCGCCACCGATAATCGCAACATCGATCGGCTGATGGGGAGGCATGAAAAGACCTCCTGTCGAAAGATTGGCGTTCTTTGCGCTCATACCCAAATTTATGCGAACGTGACACTCATGCACTACAATGATTCTCCGTGAAACAAAGATGAAGGGGAGATATCGATGGATCAGACGCAGACGAGCGACGACGCTCCCCTGCTCACGCACAGCACTCCCCAATCGGAACAAACCACGCTCTTGGCTCAGCAAAAACCTCTCGTGACTATCGTGCACGCCTCGGTCGGATCGGGCCACAAGGCCGCCGCAAATGCGATTGCGCAGGCATTCGACCTCATCCGCGGCACCAATGGCATCCCCGAGGATGTTGAGATTGAAGTGCTCGATATCCTTGATTTTGGACGCATAAAATTCGACGGCAACAAAACGGCCGCCTCGTTTACCGGCGCCACGCGCCCAATTTATGACTTGACCTGGCGTTATACCCTTACCGGACACCTGCTTTGGGGCGGTGGCACGGCATGGTCGCGCATCATGTTCCCCGCATTTAACGAATACGTTCGAACTCGCAGGCCCATTGCCGTGGTAGCCACACATATCACGGCAGCCAACGTCGCCGTCGGCGCGCGCGTCATTACGGGCATCGACTATCCCGTCATTTGCGTACCGACCGATTACGAGGTCGAGGGTTGGTGGCCCCATAAGGACACCGACCTATTCTGCGTAGCAAACGAGTTTATGGCCGAGACACTTCGCCCCCGTAAGGTTCCCGAGACCAAGATCCGCATTACGGGAATCCCCATTCGCGCCGGGTTTGATACGAACTACAATCGCGAGGAAGAACTCGAAAAGTTCAATCTCCCCGCAGACAAGACCATTGTGCTGGTAATGGCCGGCGCCAGTTTGCCTCAACCGTACGTTCGCTTTCGCGCGGAGATGGACCGCACCCTCCCCTTCCTGCGAAGCTTCGAGGACATGCACTTCGTCTTTTTGCCGGGCAAGGATGTCGAATATGCCAGCCGTCTCAAAACGCTCTTCGACGCCATGAAACTCGAGAACGTCACGGTTCTTGACTACGTCGATGACATGGCAGCGCTCATGCACGGCTGCGACCTTGCAATTCTCAAATCGGGCGGACTCACCGTTACCGAATGCCTCTGTGCACACCTGCCGATGATTCTGCTGGGCAAGTCCTATGGCCAGGAAAAGGCCAACACCACCATGCTCACCGGCATGGGCGCCAGCATGCATGTCACCACCGCACGCGAGCTGATCGTGACGTTGCGCCATCTCCATGATCATCCCGAGTCGCTCAAGGCACTGCTCATCAACGGCGAAGTGCTGCGCCGTCCACGCGCAGCCGAGGAAATCGCCATCGCAACCATGGAGCTTGTAGGCAAGCCCCAAAAGCGCAAACGAGCCTTCTGCCGCTTCTACTGGGGCGAAAAACCCGCACATATCCGCTAGCACCGGACTGTCCGCCGTGGCGCAGGCCGCCCACACATATCATTCCATGCTCAAACATTCTCGCTTCGCTTCGCTCGCTGCGAAACTGCGCGTGGAACGATATGTGTGGGCGGCCTGCGCCACGGCTATACGTACGCACTAGCAGTCATATCGGTTACCCTACTAGAAGCAGCGGTAGTGTCGAGAAAGTTGGGGTACAGCCCGACGATGACGGT
>USNA01000191.1 GCA_900555955.1 uncultured Collinsella sp.
CAACGATATGGCACCGTGGGGACACATGTATGTCAATCCTGGTCTAACAGAGCCTTAAAAAATCATTAGGTAAACAATGATTTTTTAATCCCCGTCCCAGAAAAATCATCCCAGAAAGGACTACTGCTGTTGAGCTCGGCGGGCGGCGCGGAGGGCACGGGCTTCTTGGATTTCCATCAAATGAGCGATGATCTCGGAGGCGCTCTCCTCGATCGCTTTGCCGTCGGTGCGCACCACAAAGCAGCCCAGGCGCTTCATAAGAGCACGGGCCTCCTCGAGCTCGCTGCGCACGCTCTCAGGCTCAGCATAGGAGCCGGCGACGGCGCGAGCATAGTCATCGCCCAAGCGGCTATCACGAATCTCGGAGATAACGTCAACGGTCGAAATCAAGCCGAACAACCGCATCGGGTCAACCTCGTAAATCGACTTAGGCGGCTCCATGTCATGGGCCAACGGAACATTGGCAACCTTATAACCTTGATAGGCCAAATACATCGACAGCGGCGTCTTGGACGTGCGCGATACGCCCAGCAGCACGATATCGGCACCCGACAGATCGTCGCAACCGCGCCCGTCATCGTGTTCAACGAAATACTCCATGGCCTCGATGCGATGGAAATAGCGGTCATCGGTCTTGTGAATCACGCCCGCGACGCCCTTGGGCGACGCACCGATAAGCGACGACAGCACGGCGAGCGTCGGACCGATCAGGTCGACCGAGCGAATATGCAACATGCTCAAATAATAGAGCACGCGGGCGCGAAGCGCCGGATCGACAATGGTATGGAACACGGCAATATCGCGATGGTCCGCATCGACACGCGGCCCCACAAACGACTTGACCTGCTCCACCGAGGTCACCTTGGGCAGGCGCAAGAGATGAAAAGCCCCTTCATCAAATTGCCCGGACGCCGCAAGCACCACCTCACAAGCGGTATCACCGAGCGAGTCGGAGATAACGATAACGGTGGGACGAGCGGTGACCGGGCAATCCATGCGGGGCTCCTTTTGCGCTTATGCGCAGGCTGGCTTACTTTTTGCGAGCAAGCTCACCGATGTTTGCGATGCCGGAGAAAACGGCCTCGAAGCGGTTGAGCAGCTTAAGGCGATTATCGCGGAGCTGCTCGTCCTTGTCCATGACCATGACATCGTCGAAGAAGCGGTCGATGGGGGCACGCAGAGCTGCAAGGGCGGCAAATGCGGCCGGGTAATCCTCGGCAGCAAGGGCGGCGTCGACAGCGGTCTGAGCGGCCTCGGAGGCGTCGGCGAGCGCGAGCTCGACCTCGCCCATCAGGCTGCGGTCGTACTCCGCACCCAGCTCGGGCTTGGAGATGTGCGCGGCGCGGGCATAAGCGGTAGCCAGGTTGTCGAAGGTCTCGGCATCGTTCTTGCGAGCCTCGTCGAGCGCGGCGCAGCGGGCGAAGAAGACGGACGGAGCGATGATGTGCACCGCGGAGACGGCGGCGACGGTATCGGCCGGAATCTTCTCGTCGCGGGCCATGCTCACCAGGCGGCCGTGGAAGAAGTCACGGACCTGCTGGGCGACCTCGGCGGCGTCAAACTCAATACCCTGCTCGCTATAGAGCTCAAGGGCGAAGTCGATCAGCGACGTGGGGTCAATCGGCAGACGATCGCGCAGGATGTTGATGATGCCGATGGCGGCGCGACGCAGCGCGTACGGGTCGGAGGAGCCGGTCGGGGGCTCGCCGATGGCAAAGATACCGGCAATGGGATCGAGCTTGTCGGCACAGGCCACGATGCAGCCAGCGGTGCCCTCGGGCAGCTCATCACCGGCAAAGCGGGGACGATAATGATCGCGAATGGCGTGGGCGACCTCGTCGTTCTCCCCCATCGCGGAGGCGTAATAACCACCCATTACGCCCTGCTGGCTCGTGAACTCGACGACGGCGTTGGACCCCAGGTCGGCCTTGCACAGGTGCGCGGCGCGTGCGGCATCGGCAGCCAGGTGGGCGCCCAGATGGGCCTCGCGGGCGATGGCGAGCGCAAGCTGCTCAATGCGCTCAGACTTGGCGAGCACGCTACCAAGCTTCTCCTGGAAGGCGACCTTGGCCAGACGCTCGCGGAACTCGTCGAGGGAGATCTTCAGGTCCTCCTCGTAGAAGAACTTGGCGTCGTCCAGACGGGCGCGCACGACGCGCTCGTTGCCGTCGATCACGCGCTCGGCATTCTCGGGCTTGCTGTTGGAAACGACCACGAACTCACGCGTGAGCTTGCCATCGCCGTCATAAATCGGGAAGTAGCGCTGGTTGGTGAGCATGGACTCGCAGATGATCTCGTGCGGGACCTTGAGGAACTCCTCATCGAAGGTACCAACGAGCACCGTCGGCCACTCGCAGAGGTTGATAACCTCCTCAAAGACCTTCTTGGGCGTGTCGACATGGCAACCGGGGCGCGCAGCCTCGACCTCGGCGATACCGGCAAGGATGGCCTCGCGACGACGCTCGGCAGAGAGCACGCCGGCGTCCTCGAGCACCTGCTCGTAGACGGCGGGGCTGGCGACCACATGGTCACCGGGGCCAAGTACGCGATGGCCACGCGTGGTGTTGCCACTCGTCACGTCGGCAAACGACACGGGCACGACGTCCTCGCCCAAAAGGCAGCAGATCCAACGGACCGGACGGACAAACGTAGCGTGCTCGTGGCCCCAGCGCTGGCTGCGGTAGTTGGGCCACTGCAGGCCGGCGATGGTCTTCTCGCACAGGGCCGTCAGGATCGGGGTAGCCGGTGCGGAGGGAATGTTCTTCTCGGCGAACACGTACTCGCGGCCGACGTGACGCCCCCGGCCAGCCACACCGCACTTGCGGGCGAAGCCCTGAGCGGCCTTGGTGGCGTTGCCGTCGGCATCAAAGGCAATGTTTGCCGCGGGGCCGCGCTTAACCTCATGGACCTCATCGGTCGCGGTGGCGACGTTGGCCACGAGCGCAGCCAGACGACGCGGGCTCGAGATCACGCGGACCTCGCCATGGGCCAGACCGGCCTCGTCGAGGCCCTTGGCCATCATGGTGCCAAGCTGCTTGACGGCATTGTTCAGCGGTGCGGAGGGCATTTCCTCCGTACCGATCTCAAACAGGAAATCCTTAGCGTCTGCCATGGCTTACGCCACCTCGCCTTCCTGGTCGGCATTCTCGTTGATTCCGGCGACCTCGGCCATATAGGCCTCGCAGCACGCCTTGGCGACGGCGCGGACGCGCAGGATGTAGTTGGCACGCTCGACCGCGGACAGCGCACCGCGGGCATCGAGCAGGTTGAAGGCATGGCTGCACTTCATGACGCAGTCGTATGCGGGCAGCGGCAGCGCGCGCGCAAAGTGGAGAACGA
>USNA01000192.1 GCA_900555955.1 uncultured Collinsella sp.
CAATGTCGCCCGCGCCCAGCACCAGCACATTGGCGTTTTTGAGCGAGGTGACCGGCCCCAAATCCTCCCAGCGATGCTCGCGCTGCAGGTCCTGGTAGCCGGGCAGGCGCTTCATCATGGAAAGGACCATGGCAAACATGTGCTCGCTCACGGCCTGACCGTAGGCGCCGATCGAGCAAGACAGCTTGGCTTCAGCCGGCACGGTGCCGGCGGCCAAGTAATCGTCATAGCCGGCGGTCTGCAATTGCAACAGCTGGAGATGCTCGCATGCGGTAAGCAAGGCAGGGTCTATGTTGCCCAAGATCACGTCGGCGTTGGCGACCTGCTCACGCGTGATGGCGCCGGAGCTCGTGTAGATAAAGTCCTCGCCCGGAGCACTCGACTCAAGAATTGCGCGATGGCGGTCGTTGACGGGCAGCATAACCAGAATGTTCACAAGCAGTCCTCTCCGCTCGACCTGCCAAAAAGGGACAGGTTTATTTTGGCAGGTTATATCAGGCGAAACGTTCAAATAAAACGCCGGGCTTCGCGATGGTTAACATATCCATCGCGAAGCCCGGCGCATCCACGGCTACCAGCTCAACAGCTCGTAGCCGTCCTCGGTCACCACGAGCTGTACCTCGCACTGGGCTGAGTCGCTGCCGTCCTTGGTGCGCACGCACCAGCCGTCGCCCTTGCTAATCTTAATGTCGGGCGCCCCGGCGTTGACCATGGGCTCGATGGTGAAGACCATGCCCGGAGCCATGATGGTGTCCACATCGGGCGCCTCGGTGGTAAAGCCCACAAACGGGTCCTCGTGGAACTCCTTGCCAATACCGTGTCCGCCGTACTCGCGCACCACGCTAAAACCGGCGTCCTCGACCGTCTTTTGCACGGCCTCGGCCATCACGGACAGCGGTAGCCACGGCTTGACGGCAGCCAGGCCCGCTTCCACGCTGGCGCGCGTGACGTCGACCAGGCGCTGGCGCTCGGCCGAGACCTCGCCGATGCAGAACATGCGGCTCGAATCGCTAAAGTAACCGTCCAAGATCGTGGAGCAGTCCACGTTGATGATGTCGCCTTCGTGCAGCACATCCGTATCGCAGGGGATACCGTGACAGACCACGTCGTTGATTGAGGTGCACACGCTCTTGGGATAGCCCTCGTAGTTGAGATCGGCCGGCGTGCCACCGTGCTCGACGGTGTAGTCGTAGATCATCTGGTCGATCTGGTTGGTGGTCATGCCTGCGGCGATATGCTCGCCTACGTAGTCGAGCACGCCCACGTTGATGGCAGCGGAGCGCTTGATGCCCTCGATGTCGGCGGGCGTCTTGTAGAGTGTGCGGGGCAGAACCTCCCAGCCCTCTTCCCACAAGCGCTCGAGGCGCTCATCAAAGGCGCTGTGGCATTTCTTGTATTTTTTGCCGCTGCCGCACCAGCAAGCGTCGTTGCGGCCAGGCACGGGTCCTTTGTCATACATGGCTAACTTCCTTTCATCCGCAGCTAGTATAGCCCACCCACGCGTCCATAAAAGTTGCGGTGATATAGTTCCGATCTAAGCGGTTTAACAGCATAAACAGGAACTATATCACCGCAACTGATGGAGCGGGATGGCTGACACTAGCTGCTGCGTGGTTTTGCTAGTAGCTCACTTGGCAGGGAATGCCGAGGGCTTGGACGCGCGCGGCGATGGCGTCGAGCACCTCGGGCGCTGCTTTGGCAAGGCCGGCGACCGGCGTCTCGCGCGCCACCGTGTAGATGGTCGCTTCTTGTGGGCGAATGCGCTCAAGCGCCGCGAGCCAGGGGGCAACGTACTCCTCGCCGGTGTTGTCGATGAGCTTGCCCTGATACTCGCCGGTCAAAAAGATCGTCTGGATAATAACGTGACCGTCAAAGCTTGCGAACGTCTCGATCTGGTGCTCGACGCCGTAGGGGCCAACGGGCTGGTCGAGCAGCTGGATAAACGCCGGGTCGACGGTATCGAGCTTGAGGATGTTGTCGTCGACCATCATGAGCGCGTCGTGCACCTCGGGGCGGTCGGCGCGCGTACCGTTGGAGAGCACGGCGATTTTGGAGTTTGGGGCAAGCTCGTCGCGCAGCGCGACGGCGCCGGCGATGGCCTGCGGAAACTCCGGTGCGGCGGTGGGCTCGCCGTTGCCTGCGAAGGTGATCACATCGGGGAGCTCGCCCTCGGCTGCCATCTCGCGCAGCTTTGCTTCGAGCGCGTCGAGTACCATGGCAGCTGTGTTGTACGGCTCATGACAGGGGCGCTCGGCGTTGAGGCCGTTTTCGCAGTAGATGCAGTCGAACGTGCAGATTTTGCCGCTGGCCGGCATCATGTTGACGCCGAGCGAGAGACCAAGGCGACGGCTGCGAACGGGCCCAAAGATGGGGCTGGCATTCAAAAACGTAGACATAGGCATATGCTCCTCAAGACAATTGTGCCTAAGCATAGCATCGGCTCCAAAGCAAGGTGCGGGCTCTTGCCTTACAAGTTTCGTTTTTTAACGTCGCTCATTATGCCGTGCCATGAAAAGCCTCGGGTCGGGTAAAGTTAATCTGTTAACAAGGCGTGAGGCAATGCGGGTCCATCCAACCGTACTGACGTGCAACTGGATGGGCATTGATGATGGGGGCACAACATGGATTTTACGGTTGAGAATGCGGGCACCACGATTGCCTGTCGCGAATATGCCGGCCCGGATGTGTCCCCCGATGCTCCTGCCTTGGTGTGCGTGCACGGCGCTTGTGTCGACGGCACATTTTTCGACGGTATCGCTTGTGAGCTCAGCCGCAACTACCGCGTAATTGTCTACGACCGCCGCGGCTGGGGGCGGGAGCGGCGGAGCGGGGGGCAAGAAAAGCCTTGTTAACGGCGGGGTCGGCAGCAGCGAAGCGGCAGACGGCAGCTATGATCTTGCCGCTCAGGCCGCCGACCTGCAGGCCGTGATCGAACACGTCGGCGCTCCGACAAATGTGCTTGCGCACAGTGCCGGTACGTTGGTGGCGCTGGAGCTTCTTCGCACCGAACCCCATCTCGTCGCCCGTGCGATTCTGCATGAGCCGGCTGTGTCGGCCGAAGGCGTCGGCATGGGCGCAGCTCCGGTTTTGCTCGATATGATTGCGGCTGGAAAGGTTTCAAGGGCGCTCCGGCTTTTCTTGGGAGCCCTCGGCGACTTGGACCCCGAGGCTCCTGGGACGACCGAAGCGGAAGCCAAACATGCCTTGCGCAATGGTCGTTGCTTTATGGCCAATGAATACGGAACAAATATGACATATGCTCCCGACTGGGAGCGCGCCCGCGCGTCAAAGGCGGTGTCGGCTGGGCCTCTCCGTCGGCTGGTGGTAATG
>USNA01000193.1 GCA_900555955.1 uncultured Collinsella sp.
GCCCTCGCCCATCACGCGACGGCTCGCGCGGCAGCTGCAGGTGCTGGCGGCATACTTGCCCTCATATTTGTCGAGCCAGTGCTCGATATGCTCGATCGGCACCGAGGTGCTCGTGGCGTCGATGGCCTTCTCGACCGGAATGACGTGCATGCCGATGCCGGCACCACCGGGCGGCACCATCGGCGTGGCCTTAGACAGTGGGCCTTTGGATGCCTGCTCAAAAAACTTGGCGTAGACCGGGTGTTCCTCGAGCTGGCTCACGCGCATGTTGAGGAACTCGGCGGAACCCGGTACCAGCATGGGCAGCACCCACTGCTTGGCGCGCTCGGGATTTTCCCAGTTGTACTCGAGCAAGCCCGTGTAGCTCATGTCGTCGAGCATCTTCTCGATCTGGGCCTCGGGCATGCCGGTGAGCTTGACCATCTCGGGCAGCGTGTAGGGACGGCGCATCTTCATCTTGCAGAGTACCTCGGCCTGCTCGTCAGTCGCGGCCTCGGCAAACGACCAGTACTCGTAGCCCAGCAGCTCGTCGCGATGCAGCAGGCGGTTAGTGCAGTGCTCGCACAGTTTGACGATGGCCTCGCGCGGATGCTCCGGCAGCGGCGGCACGAACTCCGCGCCGATATCGGGCTCGGTGTAGCTAATCCCCGGTCCGTTGAGAATCATGGTTGTCCCTTCTCTTGCCGCAGCACGACGAGACCGCAGCGCCCCTCTTTTTTGCAGGCCGAGCATGCCCCCATGCCGTTCACCCGCCATTGTTGACATTGTGTCAAAAATAGTATTGACGAACCGTCAACAATATTCAAGACTGTTAGGCGAACGGTCAGGCAAAAGAGGATGAAAGGCGGCAAAAGCATGAGCAAAAGCGTAGCGAGCATCCCTGTGGTCGATGCCGTCCCCGCATCCGATAGCGCGGCAAAGCGCTTGACGGGCGACGAACGCCGTCGCGAGATCCTCGATGCCGTGCGCACCGTAAGCTCCGAGCTGGGCGTGTCCCACCTATCGGTATCAGCCGTGACCAAGCGAGCCGGCTGCACGCGCTCGCTGTTCTACCACTACTTCGCTGACATGGACGCCGCCGTCACCGCCGTCATGGACGAGGCAATCGACGGTTTTATCTCCGAGCTCGAGCAGTGGAATGCCAACCGCACCGTCGGCGATATCGAGGGCGCACTCGACACCGTCGCCCCGCTCTTTAAGCGCCTGGTCGCCAGCGGCCACGAGCTGCCGAGTACGCTCACCTCAAGCAGCGGCGCGCTCTACGGCGGCTTTTTGCATAACGTGGTCCAGCGCGTGGCGCAGTATATCTGCGACACCACCGTGGTGGATTTTGTCACCCATCATGAGCTACGCATCGACCATGTCTACGAGACGTTCTACACCCTCATCATGGGACTGTTGATGTATATCCGCACGCACCCCGATGTGCCCGACGAGACGGTCAAGGAGATTATCGCCTCGACGCTCCACATCGAGGGCTATACCGCCAAGTATCCGGAGCGCAAGCCCCAGAACTGACGACATTTGGCCAAACTGCCCGCGATCAGAAGAGGGGCCGCGGGCGTGTGAAAGGAGAGCAGCATGCTGTTCGATGTTTGGGGTAGCGATACCCTTATCCACTGGGCCGGCTGGGCCATGGTCTTTATTGGCCTGATCGTGCTCAACGAGGTCGGCCGCCGCACCAAGCTGGGCGCGGCAATCATCTTTGGCGTTGCTCCGCTGGCCATGACCATCTACTGCGTCGCCATCGCCGTCGGCGTTTCGCAGGGTGCCGAGTGGGCGCTCACCAACCCCACCCATGTGTACCAGAACAGCTGGTTCCACTACGCCAAGGTATACGCGGCGCTGGCCGGTTGCTGGGGCTTCATTGCCATTAAGTACCAGTGGGGCAAGATCGGCAAGGCGCATTGGTTCCGCGCATGGCCGTTTGTGATCGTCGCTATCAACATCATGATTGCCGTCGTGTCCGATTTCGAGAGTGCCTACCACTTCTTTGTCCTGGGCCAGTCCACCTGGGTCACCTCCGAGGGTGTCACGCAGCTTGCCGGCTGGAACAACGTGTTCAACGGCATCGCCGGTCTCATCAACATCTTCTGCATGACCGGCTGGTGGAGCGTCTACGCCTCCGAGGATCAGACCGATATGCTGTGGCCCGACATGACCTGGGTCTACATCATCGCCTACGATGTCTGGAACTTCTGCTACACCTACAACTGCCTGCCCACCCACTCCTGGTTCTGCGGCTTTGCGCTGCTGCTGGCGCCCACCGTCGCCGCCTTTATCTGGAACAAGGGCGGCTGGATTCAGAACCGCGCCTTTACACTTGCTATTTGGTGCATGTTTGCCCAGGTGTTCCCGTACTTCCAGGAGGAGTCCATCTTTGTGACCCACTCCACGCTCGACCCAGGCGCCGCCACCGCGGTCTCGATTGCCGCGCTGATCGCCAACGTCGCCGCGATCATCTACATCGCCTACCGCGCCAAGAAGCTCGGTCGCAATCCCTACAAGCAGGATGTCTTTGAGGGCACCAGCGATTGGGAGAAGGCTACCGCTCGCCGCGCCAAGGTTGATTACGCGCACGCCGAGTAACATGTTGGTCGCTGTTGGCGCCTGGGCATAGGCCCGCTCGCCAGACTTTCAATCCAATGTCTCGCAGAGCCCCAGGAAAGCGTTTCGCTCGCTTTCCGGGGGCTTTTGTCGTTGCGTCTCTATTCATCTATTCAAAAACATGCGCATATATAAAATCGGATTTCAAATCATGCGGCGGCTCTATGGGGTCCCGTTTTTGGGTACAGTGTTGTCCCGATATTGAGCTTGGGGGATATATGAAAGATGAGACGATGGCCCAAGAGGATGCGGCCCAAGATGCAGAAGCGTGTGCCGAGGCCCTGGAGAGTCTAGACCGGATTTCGCTTGACGAGGTTGCGTTTGACGATTCGAGCGTTGATGTGCAGGATGAGCCGGAAATCGAGACACAGCCCGATGATCAGGATGCAAAAGACGATGGCACCGCGCCCACCGAAGACGGGGCGGGGCACGAGGATTCCGAATGCGAGGCCGACGACCAGCCCGAATCCGACACGAGCGAGGAAACCATCTTGCTCGACAACTTGCCGGCCGAAGATTCGCTGACCCGCGAGCTCCCTGGCTTAGGCTCTGCGCCTGCCGTGGACGAGACCATCGCCATGGGCGATATTCCCCTGCCGTCCGTTCCCTCGGCACGCGAGGCCGAGGTTCGCCATCGCAAAATGTCGCCCAAGCGCCGCAACCTGATGGTTGCCGGCGTTGTGGCCGTCGCCCTCGCGGCCGCCCGGGCGATGGGGG
>USNA01000194.1 GCA_900555955.1 uncultured Collinsella sp.
CTCATAGTTGTCGTCCCCCTTCTTCTGCTGCTCGTCGCCCTCGGCGGCAAGAGCCTCGTCCATGAGACCGTGGAGCTTCTCCCACTCAGCGGAATCCTTCCACGGGCAACGGGTCTGCATCCAGACGTTGTCGCCATACCACCAGTTGAGCAGCAGGTCGGGGTCGGCGCCGAAGCAGGACGGATCGCCAGGGGCAAGGAGGATATCGTAGGCCTCGCCGCCGTCGATGGCAGCGTAGGTGGCCGGCGAGGTATCGGTCTGGATGGTCACATCGAAGCCGAGAGCGTCGAGGTCGTTCTTGACCTGGGCGGCCATGCCCTTGATCTGCTCGTTGTCGGTGGTGCGCAAGGTGATGGCGCCCGGGGTGATGCCAGACTCTTCGATGAGCTTCTTGGCCTTCTTGGCGTCAGTCTTGTACACCGTGGAAGCTTCATGATAGTTGGTGAAGCTCTTGGGCAGGTAGCAGCTGGCGGCGGTGGCAAGGCCGGCGAAGGTGTTGGTGATCATCTTCTCGGTGTCGAGCGCGTACATGACGGCCTGACGGACCTTGACGTTGTTCCAAGGCTCCTTGGCGACGTTGAACATGATAAAGCGGGTGCCGAAACCCTGAACGTTATCGATCTTGCAGCCAGCGCTCTCGAGCTGGTCGACGGCGTCAGCGGTGACGAGCTCCATAACGAGCGTGGAGCCCTCCTGCTGAGCGGTAACGCGAGCGGTGGGGTCGGTCAGGATGCTGTATTGGATCTTCTTATCCTCGGCAGCATACTCACCGTTGTACTCGGGGTTGGGAACCAGGGTGATCTCGGTATCGGAGATAGAGTCGTACATCCAGGGGCCGGAGCCGATCGGCTGCTTGGCGCGATCCTCCTCGGCCTGGGTAGCCGGGGTAACGCGGATGATGGCCAGACGATCCTTGAGCAGGGAGAAGTTGGGGACCTTGGTCTTGACCGTTACAGTGCTGGCGTCCTTGGCCTCGATGGACTCGAAGGGCTGGAAGAACGGAGCATAGGTAGCAGAAGCAGCGCAAGCGGTGTAGGAGGCAACGACGTCGTCAGCAGTGACCTCGGTGCCATCGGAGAACTTGGCGCCCTTGCGGATGGCGACCTCGAAGGTAGTGTCGTCCACGGACTTGGGATCGTCGGTGGCGAGCTCGTTGAAGGTGCTGTAGTCGTGGTAATCGATGCCATAGAGGCCCTCGATGACGTGCCAGTTAGCACCCAGGCCCACAGCGGAGCCGGTGCTGGCGGGGTCGAAGCTGGACGGAGCGTAAGCGGAACCAGCGGTGATCACGCCGCCGCCACGGTTGGCGGAATCGGTGGAACCGGAAGCGGAACCCTCGTCGTTGGAGCTGCCACCGCAGCCGGTGAGACCAAGCCCTGCGACAGCAGCGACGCTGCCGGTGAGGCCGAGGAACGAACGCCTGGACATACCCTTGTTGATGATGGCCATGTCTTCTCCTATCAATAGAGAATCTTACCCGGGAGCACCTAGACTTGCCCCCGCGCAACTTGCGGACGATATATACCTTACCTACCGACGGACCCAACTGAGGTGCCGCGCTCGGCGACCGATACATACATACGCTTGAACGGTATTTACTACCGTTCACCGAATTCATTGACAAACGATTCGCCAGACAGTATGTATCGACGAGGTGAGATATCAGTCTTCGTCAACCCGCAGGATAGCAGGGTTATTCACCATGGCTAGTCAAACGTTTTAGCGTTAATAAAACCCGAAATCAGGAGGTAATCGCCGCGAAATAAATGATTGAAAATCAGCCAATCATGTATATCAGTTGTTTAGAAGCGCGTTTAGTTTTCGGAACGGCTGGCCGATGCCTGGACGCGCTCGGCATTCCATGCAACAAGTGCCTCGTGGACCGCTTTGGCGACATCGGCCGGAACGCCTCGAACTTCCGCAATCTCCTGCTCGCTTGCCGCGCGCAAGCGCTTCATCGAGCCAAAATGGCGCATGATGGCACGTTTTCTGGTGGGTCCCACGCCCGGAACGTCGTCAAGCACCGAAACCGTCATAGCCTTATCGCGCAACTCGCGGTGGAACGTAATCGCAAATCGGTGGGATTCATCGCGAACCTGCTTGATCAGATAAAGCGAAGCGGAGCCGGTCGGTAGCACGACGGGAGTCTCGTCCCACGGCACGAAAACCTCCTCATCGGCCTTTGCCAAGCCACAGACTGGTATATCGAGGCCGAGCGCCTCAAGTTGCTTAATTGCAGCGGTCAATTGCGGCTTGCCGCCATCGACAACGAGCAAATCGGGGCGCGAGCCAAAGCGCTCGTCCGCCATGCGCTCGGGAGCATAGCGACGCCCCAGAACCTCGGACATCGATACGAAGTCGTTCGCCTCGTCCAATTCGGCCTGAATTTTAAAGCGACGATACTGGCCCTTGTCGGCACGACCGTTGGTAAATACCACCATCGAAGCGACGGTAAAGGTGCCGTGCAACGTCGAGATATCGAAGCACTCGATGCGCAACGGCGGTGCAGGCAGCGCAAGCGCGCTTTCGAGCTCAAGGAGCGCCTGATTGGTGCGATCGTCAGCATATCCCGTGCGCATCATGTAGCGCATGAGGGCATGGCGTGCATTTTTGGAAGCCATATCGAGCAGGCGGTGCTTTTCGCCGCGCTGCGGCCTATGGAGATGGCAAGAGCGTTCGCGCTTGCCCGCAAGCCACTCCCCCAACGCTTCGGCATCCTCAAGCTCGACAGAGAGATTGATCTCGGCTGGAATATCAGCCGTCTCGTCGTAATAGCGCTTAAGAAAGCCCGATTGAAGCTCTTCCTCGTCGACATCCAGGCCTTTATCGAGGATGAACTCACAAGTTCGAACCGTTCGGCCCTCGCGAACGACAAAGACACAGGCGGCAGAGATAGTCTCTTCGCGATAGAAGCCGATGACGTCGATATCGACGCTCGATGGAAAAACGACCTGTTGGCGATCGTCCAGGCCCCTAATGACTTCCAGACGACGCTTGACGCGCGCCGCACGCTCAAAATCGAGCGTCTCGGCTGCCTCCGTCATCTCGGACGTAAGCTCGTCGACGACATCCTTGCGATGGCCCGACAAGAAACGTTCGACACGCTTGACGTTCTTGGCATAGTCGGCAGGGGAAATCGCGCCGACACATGCGCCCGGCCCGCGCCCGACATGGTAGTCAAAGCAGGGGCGCCCGTTTTGCGCGCAAATCATATTGACGATGTCTTCTTCGCCCTTATGAGATTCGACGATGCGGCGGCAGCGGGGGCCGTCAGCACAGGGGGCCCGTGAGAGACCGAGC
>USNA01000195.1 GCA_900555955.1 uncultured Collinsella sp.
CAATTCGCAAGGGGGCCGCAGGGGTCAGCAGGGTGTCACAGCCGCCGACCATCCTCACTTTGCGGGACAGCTTGCGCATACGCCTGGCCATCTCGTGTTCGGTGTACATGTTGGCGCCGTCGCGATAACGCATGGACCCGCCAAGGCCCGCAATGCGAATCCCTCGGTACGTGTACACGCTGTCTTCCACGCAGATACATCCGCCCGGTGCATGACGTGCGTAACGGTCATCGTGATTGCCGCGCACGTAGATGAGCGGTTTGTTGATGACGGTGACCAAAAACTCAAGATAGTCCGGGTCCAGATCGCCGGCGGACAAAATCAGGTCGACGCCCTCAAAGCGTTCTTTGCGAAAGCACTCCCAAAGGCATCGTTCTTCGGTATCGGCTATGGCAAGGATTTTCATAGGGCAGGGACTTTCGGCTCATCGTCGGGCTGCGGAATGGTGCCCACCACGTTGTCGGCCAGCCAGTCCATCTCGACGATTTGCGTGCTCGGCAGTGGGGGAAAGCCTTCGATCTGCACCACGCCGTCTTGGCTATGGAGCTCGCCTCCAAATGGATTGATGGAGCCCTCAACGATGCCATTGCGGAGAAGCTGAACAAGCTTGCGCGTCTGATAGGGCAGGCCCGGAGCGTAGCGAATATCGATAACGCCCGAGCTCATGCCGTACCAGTAGTTGACGGCGCGAACCTGTCTGTCGTCACTGGTCTCATCCCAGGTGCCATGCAGTAGGCTTCGCACGATAAGCTCGTAGTATCGGCCCCAGTTCCATACCGGCATGGCGATGCCGACGACCTTGCCATCGACCAGACGGTGGAGTCCGTAGGCTGTGGGGTCCTCCAGCGACTTGGACATGTCGGCGCCGGTCATGACGCTCACGCCTTCGCGGCACATGGCCTCGGCAAGGCCACCGGCGGGCACATCGTCCCAGGTCAGGATAATTTGCGCACGGGGGTCGAGTAGCGAGGCTCCAATCGCAAAGGCGTTGATCTCGCTGAGTGCGCCCGAGGCGAAGACCGACGCGTGGTAACCGATGCGGTGGTTGTCCGCCATGCTGGCGGCAAGGGCGCCCAGGAGGAACTTGGCCTCGTACATCTTGCCAAAGTACGAACGGACGCTTTGGTGGGGAAGGCCGATAGAGCAGTTGAGGAACCGAACCTGGGGATACTCAACGGCAGCCCTGAGCGTGTATTCCATCAGGCGGTGCGAGGTCGAGAAGATGACGCTGTCTCCATGTTTGACAGCCGTTTCCACGGCGGCGTAGAACACGTCCGGATCGTGGCAGTCCTCGAACGCCTCGGTGCGCACGATACCGCCAAAGTGCTCATCGAGATACTGACGCCCTTGGTCGTGCAGGCTGTCCCAGCTCGACGTCGCACAGGGGAACTCATGGATAAAGGCGATGCGCAGGGGATTGGCCGCCGAATAGACGGTCTTGCCCATAAAGAAGTTGAGCACGCCGGAGGTGGACTTGGCGGGCGACTCTTCCTCATCGACGCTCGGTGCTTCGACAAGATCGACCTTGTCCTCGTTATTTTTGCCGGCAATGACCAGCTCACGCCAAATCTTACACAGGCGGTTTACGACGATATCCGTCGGCGTATCCAGCAGGCGGTCCTGGTTGTATACATTGAGGTAGACGAGCATGGCGTCTGCGGGCGTAATGTCCAGGTGGTCGCCGCCCGCGCGAAGGTAGGCGCGCTTAAAGAGTAGGAAGGTGTGGCGCAGGTAGTCGACCTTTTTCTGCGGCCATTTTTCGATAAGGTCCTGACCGAGCATCTTGGCGAGCGTCTCGTAGCTTCCCTCGCGCGAGAACTCGATCTCGTATAGGGGGCAGACGCGCCAAAACGCGCAGAACTCACCGTACAGGCGGCTTTCGACGGAATCCCATGTGCCGGGGTAGAGACGGGTAATCTTGGCCGAAACCGTCGGGGCGTCCAGGAATTTGAGGACACTGACGCGTTTGTTGCCCTCTTGGACGTAAAACCGATGCATGAACTCGGTGACGATGATGGGGTCGCGATAGCCCTCGGTCACCTGGATGTCGTAGAGGTTGGACCACTTGCGGGCGAACTCCGTGCTAAACGGCAGCAAGGGCATAAAGTTGCATGAAAAGGCCGACTGACGGCCCTTGGTAACCGTGCCGACGACCATTTCGAGCGGAATGTCTCTCAGGCCGACATTCTCTCGCTGGCCCAAGGGGAGCTGGGCAAGCAAGCTATCGAGGTCCGTAAGGTACGGATGCTCGCTTTGACTAATGGCGCGTCGACGTCCTTGCTCGCCGCGCTTGCGTGCTTGACGATAGGCCTCTTCCATAGTTTTGCTCCCTTAGTCGTTTAAACAACTATATGAACTATGGTACCACGAATGAAAACCACCACAAAGGTGCCTGTCCCCTTTGTGGTGGTTTAGGCGATGATGGGGGCGATGGCGCGAATGCAGGCGTCGGCCGCCGTGAAAGTGGTGCTGTCGTCGCTGACGATAAAGATGATCTTGCCCTTAATGCCAAAGTCGCCGATCTCGCTAAAGAGCACGTAGGGCTCCTTGTCAAAGCTCGAGATGGGAAGCACGGCGGCCTTGGTGGCGCTGGTCAGCTCGTCTGCCAGCGCGTCGAGTGAGGCCCACTTGGATGTGTCCTTTACGGCAACGGGCACAGCCACACGCCCAAAGGGCATGAGATGCACGAGCGTGTTCTTGGAGATATTTGAGTTGGGAACGATGATGGTCTGCCCGCAGGCGTCCTCGATGGTCGTATGACGCCAGGTGATGTCCTGGACCACGCCCGACACGCCACCGACTTCGATATTGTCGCCGGGCTTGATGATGCCCATAAAGGTTACCTGCATGCCGCCGATAAGGTTTGAGAGCGTGTCCTGAAAGCCGAGCGAGATGGCGATGCCGCCGACGCCAAGAGCGGCGACGAGGGCGTTTGCGTTAATGCCAAAGCAGTTGTCGAGGATAAAGCTGCCGCCGATCATCCAGATGACGGCGCGCGCAATGTTGATGAAGATACTCGATGCCGGAAGCGGGTTGTCGTCGCGGTTGAGCAGGTGGCGCAGGGTCTTGGATACGACCTTGGTGGCGATGGCGGTGCCTATTACCAAGATGCCGGCCCAGATGATGTTGTGGACCCACCGTTGTTCAAAGAAATGAAGAATCGGTTCAAACAATTCCATGTTGGGAAAACCTCCTCATGATCGTCCAACCATGATACCCACCAAAAGCCCGTCCGATCACATTCTGAACTGCCTCCCATTTCTTGGACATGAGAAATGGGAGGCTTTCTTTATGCGCGT
>USNA01000196.1 GCA_900555955.1 uncultured Collinsella sp.
GCCCCTCTGCAACCCGGGTCACTACAGAGCTTCGAGTGCGTTGGCGATGCGCTTCATGGCGGTGTCGGCGGCGGCTTGGTCGGGGGCTTCGGCCAAAACGCGAATCACCGACTCGGTTCCGCTCTTGCGCACCAGTACGCGGCCCTCGCCCGCCAGCGATGACTCGGCCTCGGCGATGGCGGCCTGCACGCCCATGTTGCCCAGCGCGGCGTCTTTATCCGCCACGCGCACGGCAACCTGCGCCTGCGGCAGCAGTTTGCACGGAGCTGTGAGCTGCGAGAGCGTCTCGCGCTCGGCACGAATCACTTCCATCACACGCAGCGAGGTCATAATGCCGTCGCCCGTGCGCTCGATATCGCCAAAGATCGTATGACCCGTTTGCTCGCCGCCCAGACTAAAGCCGCCCTCGCGCATCTTGGCGTACACGCGACGGTCACCCACGCCACTGGTCACGGCGCTTAGGCCGGCAAGCTCCAGCGACTTGATCAGGCCAAAGTTGCTGGCAATCGTCGGCACCACGGTACCGCCCGAGAGACGCCCGTGCTTGTTCAGGTATACGCCGCACACGTACAGGATCTGGTCGCCGTCGACCACGCGGCCGCGCTCATCCACGGCCAGGCAGCGGTCGGCATCACCGTCGTAGGCAAAGCCCACGTCCAGGCCCTGCTCCACCACATGGCGCTGCAGGCGCTCCATATGCGTGGAGCCGCAGTCGACGTTGATGTTAAAGCCGTCGGGCGCGGCGTTGATCACACGCACGTCGGCGCCCAGCGCGTCGAACACCGGCTTGGCCACCGAGGATGCCGAGCCGTTGGCACAGTCGAGACCGATCTTGACGCCCTGCAGCGAAAAGTTCGCGCTGGCGATGAGCGAGGCGATGTAGCGGTTGCGACCCTGCATATAGTCCACCGTGGCGCCGATGTGGTTGCCCGTTGCCAGCGGCACCTCGCCCTTGCCATCGATATAGTCCTCGATGAGCTCCAGCACGTCCTCGTCCATCTTAAAGCCGTCGCTGTTGACGAGCTTAATGCCGTTATCGCAAAACGGGTTGTGGCTCGCGCTGATCATGATGCCGCAATCGAAGCAGCCCTCCACGGTCTGATGCGCCACGCCCGGCGTCGGAATCACGTGCAGCATGTAGGCGTCCGCGCCGCTCGCGACCAAGCCGCTCACCAGCGCTGCCTCGAACATATAGCTCGAGCGACGCGTGTCCTTGCCCACGATCACGCGTGCCTTGGTCCCGCGGTTGGCGCCGTAATACCAGCCCACAAAGCGACCGATCTTATAAGCGTGCTCTACCGTCAGCCCAACGTTGGCCTCGCCGCGAAAGCCGTCGGTGCCAAAGTACTTCATATCTTACTTATCCTGTTCAAACGTTTGAGCGGTTGGCGTGGTGCGAACCTTAAGCGCTTTGTGCCCAGAGTCCTTCGAAGTCGTAACCGTGTACTCGACCTTTACGTCTTGTCCAAGAAGCATGTGGACGCCGCCCCATGCAACCTTCAGACCATCGTGCGTCGCTTCGTTCATCTCGATAGAACCGGAGCCCGAAGTCTTAATGTCCGAAATGCTGCCTCCCGCGGGAGCATAGAGATAGAGCCTCAGCACCTCGTCATCAATATCCTGGCTAATGCCGTTATGGCCCTGGAAATAACCAGGCATCTCGGCCTTCTCCTGGGGGGTCATCGTGTTCTTGAGCGTGGTGGTCACTCGATACGTCGTCGAGCCATCGGCATTTTCAACCGAAGAATCGATGGTGACTCGCTTATCAAGGAACCAATCCATCTTCGAATAGCTGTAGTTGTTCACATAGACGCCCAAGATCGGAGCCTCCGACGTATCGGCTTGGAGGGCGCCCGATATTCCAAGAGCCTTCGCGGCCTTTTCCTCGTCATCGTTTCTCGAATACATGAGGATGCGACCCTCGGAAGCACCCTTTTCGATGGCGGCAGCGATCTTAGTAATATCGCTGGAGCCCAGTTCGTCCACGATCTTGTTAAAAGCCGATCCGGCAACCGCCGCAAAAATGGCGTCCTGTTCCTCTACCGGGTAATTCCAATAAATATCGTGCAGCAGCACCTTTGCAGCGTTGCTTCCGTCGACGACGGTGCCGTCGGGAAGCTGCGTGCCGCCTACAATGCCAAGCATATACTGCAAAAATACCGGATCGACTGCAAATACGCCGTCGATGTCATCTCCGACAATGGCCTTCTGCATATCGCTGGCAAGCTGAGCCGCACGCGGATAATCAGGCGTCATCGTAACGTCGCCCATCGTGTATCCGAGCGTGTTGAAACCGGTCAGGCCCCATCCGGTCGTGAACAAGTTTGCCTCTTCATCGGTGATGGGAAGCGGACTCAAAGGCTCTTTCATCATGTCGACTTTGACAAAATCGCCCAGTTCGAGCTTACCGTCAGTCACTGACATCACGCCGCGAGAACCGGGGAAACCGCCGCAGGCGCGGATCTCGACATTGCTCATCGCGAGCACAAGATAATGGCGCGTCTGGCCGTTGGCGCCGAGCATCTGGGGCAGAACGGGAGCGACCTTCTCTGCCGCGTCGACTACACCGTTCAGGGTGGCAAAGCCGTCCTTTGCCTTATCGACCAGCTCGGTCACCTGGGCGATATGTGTATCGCCAATACCCTGCACCTTTTTGTTGGCGCTCTTGAACGCCTTCGAGCTATCGGAGAGCGAATCGGCGACCGCCTGCAGCGCGGACACGTTGATTGTCCCGTCCTGGAACAGCTTGCCGGGCGTTGCCTGAGCGAGATTATCGGCCATGGGGACCAGCGCGCCGCTCGAAACATCGGACAGAGCGTCGACCATGGTGCGGGCGGCGTTAATATCGCCGCCGTACACCGGAATGAACGAAGCCATCGTCCACACCGGACTCGAGGTCTCCTTCTTCATGCTGCTGCAGAGCTCGTCGATCTTTTTCGCATCATCGGGCAGGGTCGAAAAATCGCCCGACGTGACCTTGTCCTTAAGGCCGCCGACGATCTCGACAGTTTCCTTTGCCTGGCTCTTCACGGTTTTTGCCGAGTTAAACAGCGTGAAGCCACTCACGCCAAAAGCGACAAGAACCACCGCGACGATGGCAGCGACAACGGCTGCAACGCGACGCTTCTTGCGCTCGCCCTTGCGATGGCGATGGCGAACCAGGCCGTTCGAGGTCGGGCTCGTCGAGGAATCACCGCCGTAGTTCAAGCCAAAATCGTAATAATCTTCTTTAGAGCCCGAGCCCTTA
>USNA01000197.1 GCA_900555955.1 uncultured Collinsella sp.
GCAAGCGTTCGCTACGTTGTGTACATGGAAGGCTGCGACGCCAATTGCATCGACGAGGCCCAGGCCCGCGATGTGGTACTGCAGTTTGCCTTTGCCGCGGCCAAGGCATAGGGGGGCGAGCTAAATGCACAAGAATAAGCACATGCAGGTAGGCGCCAGCGAGTCCGCGGGCGCAACCCCGGCGACCGCACCCACCGCCGAGCGCTCACGCCTCGCGGGCGCCGCCGCCCGCCGCCACGCCCGCCGCGCGCGGGCGTAGATCGCGCTCGTTATGGTTGCGCTCGCCGCCACTTTGGGTGCCGCAACCTACGCCTGGTTTACCAACAACATGAAGGTCAACACCAACTCGGTGAGCGTGCACAGCGACACGTCCAAGCTGGTGCTGGAGCTGGGTGACGCCGACCGCGGCAGCTGGTCGCAGCAGGGGGACGTTTCCCTAACTTCTACCGCGAACGGCGCCGTGACGCTCTACCCGGTCTCGACCTTCGACCTCAACGGCTTTGCGGCCTGCGCACAAAACAACTCAGCCGGCGATGCCACAGTGTTTGAGCAGGCAAAAGACAACGGCTCCGCGTTCTATCACGGTTGGATCGACCTGCGCCCCACCATTACCGGAACGGGCGCCAGCAAAGTAAGGGGCAAGGTCAACCTGTATCTGGCCGAATCGCTGGTCCCACAGGGTGCCGATGCCGAGCTGCTGCGCGCAGCCCGCGTGGGCATAAAGATCTCGAGCGGCAGCCAAGTGCTCGCCACCAACATCTTTGAGCTCGACGGCTCCGACGGTGGTCATCGCGACGAGCACCCCGCGACCGCGCCTACGGGCCTGGCGGGCTACACCGAGGGCATGCTCCTGGGTTGGCAAAACGGCCAGCTTGCTTGCGGTACCAACGTAACGCAGAACCCGGCCGCCTTTACGCTGGACACGAGCGAGACGGCCACGCGCCCGCAAAACTCGCTCGCCACGCTGGGGCTTGGCCAGACCTATCGTCTGGATATCTATTACTACATCGAGGGCACCGACCCCGATAGCGCCGACTATCTCTATCAAGATCCGGGCACCTTGCACCTGGCGCTCTTTGCGACCTTGGACGGTGAGTAGCCATGACGCATAAGCAACCCGCCGCCAACTGCACGCCCGCCACCCGCCAGCCCAGCGCCGCCGCGCCCACCGACACCGACCTTCGCCGCAAGCTCGCCACCACTGTGGTTCTGGTGCTGTTTGCGCTGGTGGCGATAGCCATGGCAACGTTCGCCTGGTTCTCCATCGCCGATAGCGCCAAAACCCGCATGCTCATGATCGACGCCAACGCCGATGGCTCGCTGCGCTTTGACCTGGACGAACACGCCACCTTCGACGAATACGTGCACAGCCTGGGCTTCGATCAGATCTCGGCGCGCATCGCTAGCGAAAAGGGCGTGGACATCGATGCGTCCAAGCTCAAGCCCGTCACCACGAGCGACTGCCAGACCTTCACCTTCGAGGACGGTTCCGCCGCCGATCCCGCCACCGGCGCCTACCTGGAGTTCACGCTGCACTTTATGAGCAGTACGGACCTGCGCGTTCGCCTGACCGGCCAGGATGGTGACGGTGGCGTGTCCGGCACGCGGTTTAGCTCCGACACGCAGGGCATGGCCAGCGCCATGCGCATGAGCTATACCGCCGACGGCCACACCTGGGTCTACGACCCCAACGGGAGCGGGAGCTCGTCCGGCGCGGCCACCGTCTTTGGGCTCGACTCGGGCGCTGCCACCGCGGCCAGCGACATGTTCGACCTGATAAAAGATACGGATAAGCCGGTAACCGTTCGTATATGGCTCGAGGGAACGGACCCAAATTGCACTAATATGCTAAAGGGAGCTAACTATTCGGTTTCGATGCGCTTCGAGGGCATCGAGGAACAGTAGATATGCACGGCGGCCACCGGGCCGCGCACGACCTAGACAGACACGGTAGTAAGGGACATCATGCAATCTGTTAAAAAAGCCGCATCCATCGCGTTGAGCGTCGTCATGTGGATCATCATCCTGGTGGCGGCCCTGTATGCGTTTACCACGCTCGCCACGCGCGAGGACGGCAGCGTGTCCGACATCGCCGGCTTCACCCCGCTCGCCGTGCAGTCCGACTCCATGGCGCCCACGTTTAACAAGGGCGACCTCATCTTCATCAAAAAGTGCGACACCTCCAAGCTCGAGGTGGGCGACATCGTGACGTTCCACACCATTATCGACAACGAGTACGCGCTCAACACGCACCGCATCGCCGCCATCGACGAGGTCAACGGCATGCGCAGCTTTACCACCAAGGGCGACAACAACGACGTGGCCGATACGCACATCATCAGTGACGGCGACATCGTGGGCAAGTACGTGTTTGCGCTGCCGCAGATGGGCAAGGTCATGGACTTCCTGTCCAGCTCCATGGGCTTCCTCATTGTGATCGTGCTGCCCATGCTGCTGTTCTTTATCTACCAGGTGTATCACCTCATCGTGGTGGGCATGAACCTCAAGCGCGCTATGGCCGAGGAGGACCGCCTGGCCGCCGCGGCTGCCATCGTGGATGCCGAGGGCAAGGGCGACACCGCAACCGTCACGGCCGATAACGCCGCCGAGCAGCTCGCCCAGGCCGAGGCCAAGCTCGAGGAAGCCCGTCGTCTGAAGGCCGAGGCCGAGGCGGCGATGAACGCGACCAAGCAGGAGGGTACCGACGGTGAGTGAGTTTCTGGGATTTGCCTGGGAGCTGCTGGCAAAGGTCGTCTACAACGTCGTTGCCGTCGTGAGCTCCATCCTTGACCTGCTGGTATTTGGCTGGGTTGAGTACTTCGGCATCTTTATGACCTACTTCACCACGTTTGACCTGGTGGGTAAGATCGGCGCGGTCATTCTGTTTGCCATGCTCATCGCGGTTCCCGTGCTGATCGTGGCCATTCTGGTCCACCGCTACCGCATCAATCGCCGCCTGCATCGCGACGACACGTCCAACAAGGCGCTCTATCGCGAGATCGGTCGCCTGAACAAGCAGGTGCTCGACCTCATGGACGAGAAAAACAAGCTGCTGGCGCTTAAGGTCAATGCCATGGGCGGCACCAAGCAGATTCCGTACGTGGGCGCCTCGGCCCTGGCCGACGATCACCTGCCCACGGTGGGCAACGTGGTGGGCGCCGCTGCGGGTGCTCCTGCGGGCGAGGGCGCCACGGCTGCCGTGGTGTCGGGCAACGCGTCGCTCGCGCTCGATGGCGATGGCGTCA
>USNA01000198.1 GCA_900555955.1 uncultured Collinsella sp.
TCCGGTGCCGACTTCCTGTGCTACGTGACGCCGGCCGAGCACCTGTGCCTGCCCAACGCCCAGGACGTGCTCGATGGCCTCATGGCCACCAAGATCGCCGCACACGCCGCCGACATCGCCAAGAAGGTGCCCCACGCCCGCGACATGGACGACAAGATGGGCCAGGCGCGCCGCAAGCTCGACTGGGACGCCATGTGGAAGTGCGCGCTCGACCCGGTCACCGGCAAGAAGCGCTACGAGGAATCCCCCGCCGCCACCGAGGGCACTTGCACCATGTGTGGCAAGATGTGCGCCGTCCGCACCGTCAACAAGGTGTTCGAAGGCACGACGATTGACCTCGGCATGGAGGACTAACTCGTCACCGAAGCCACAATCGGCCACAAGGTGTTCGTCAATTGTTGACATGTGAACATTTTCTTACATTTACGTAAAGATTGCACCACCCGCCCGGGATCGGCATACAGCCGGCCCGGGCACTTTATAATGCAGGCAGAAGACCCATTTGAATCCGACCGAACAAGGGAGCGAACATGGATCGCAGTAAGGTACCCGCCGTTCTATCCATCGCAGGATCCGATTCCAGCGGTGGTGCCGGCATTCAGGCCGACATCAAGACCATCACGGCGCACCGTCTGTATGCCGAGACGGCCATCACGGCCATAACCGCACAAAACACGCTCGGCGTCACCGCTGTGCAGAATATCTCCCCGGATATTGTCGCGGCGCAGATCGATGCCGTTTTTGACGACATTCGCCCCAACGCAGTCAAGATCGGCATGGTCTCCTCTGCCGAGATTATCGAGGTTATCGCCGACCGCTTGAGTGCCTGGGACGCACAAAATATCGTCGTCGATCCCGTCATGGTCGCCACCTCGGGCGCTCGCCTGATCGCAGAGGACGCCGCCGAAGCGCTTACACGTCGCCTGTTCCCGCTGGCGACCGTCATCACGCCCAACATTCCCGAGGCCATGGCGCTGCTCGATTATGAGGTCGATTCCGAGCGCACACAGCAAAATGCCGCCATGCTTCTCACCCGCCGCTTTGGATGCGCGTCTCTCGTTAAGGGCGGGCATTTTGTCAACGAGGCCAACGATGTGCTAGCAGAGCCCGCGCCGCTCGATGACGAGGGCAACCATCTGGGCGATCCGCTCACCACGTGGTTCCGTCACAAGCGTATCGAGACCGGCAACACACATGGCACCGGCTGCACGCTCTCGTCCGCCATCGCCTGCGCGCTGGCCCAGGGCATGGATCTTGCCGATGCCGTCAACGCCGGCAAGGCCTACCTAACGGGCGCTCTCGCCGCCGGCTTTGACATGGGCAAAGGTTCCGGCCCCGTCAATCACATGTGGCAGTATTAAGATTCGCAGCCCAAAACCACCGCAAAGGGGACAGGTACCTTTGCGGTGGTTCCCACAAACATCTCGATCCGTAACAGTTAGAGTCCATTTTTCGGCCCACCTGTTACAGATTGAGACATTCAAATTCCGCTGAGAAGATAATCGCGATCTGTAACAGTAGCTCGGCAACATCAACCCTAGATGTTACAGATCGAGACAAACGACCGATATCGACCTAAATAATCTCAATCTGTAACATCTAGCCCGTTTCCGGCCTTACAGCTGTTACAGATCAAGACAAACAAACGAAACAAGCCACCGCAAGGGTACCTTTGTAGCGGCTTGGGGCTGTGCTACTCACCGAGCATCTCTTGGAGCTTGGCTGCCACGGCGTGGCCCAAGCTCTCGTGGCTTTCGGGCATCATATGCAGATAGTCGATATCGCCCGGCTCGGCAAAGTCGGCAGCATTCAAAAAGTCGCAGCCAAACTGCTCAGCCACATGCGCGTAGTACTCGCCAAAATGCTCCGAGGCCTCGACGGAATGCTCGTCAAAGTCGGTCATATACACATCGGCGATCTGCGGCTTGATCTTGATAGGAGCCATCAGCAGAATACGCGGGCAGGGCGCGGCTTCGGTCCAGGGAAACGCGCGGACGGTGCGAATCAGCGCCATGGCACCGTCAGCGATATCGGCAGCCCCCACGCTAAAGACTGTCTTGCAGTCGTTGGTGCCCAGCATAATCACGATCGCATCCAGCGGCTTATGAGACTCGAGCAGCATCGGCAACGCGCGGATGCCGTTGAGATTGGTGTCCAGATGGCACATGTCGTCGCGCACCGTCGTGCGGCCGTTTAGGCCTTCCTCAATCACGTGCCAGCCCTCGCCCAGGTCGTGCTGGGCCACGCCGCACCAGCGCACATCGTGTGCATAGCGCACCGCGGTGCCGTCGCGCATACCTGCCGGATCGTAGCCATAGGTATTGCTGTCGCCAAAGCACAGAACGTTTTTCATCGTAAGCCCTTCCTTTAGTAAAAAGCCGACGGGAGCAGCCCTCCCGCCGGCTCGACCTATCTGCCGGCACGTACCGATTACAGGTACTTGCGCCAATCGTCCTCGTCCTCATCGTCCTCGGCAGCAGCCTGGGCCTGCTCGGCGGCGCGAGCCGCCGCAGCGCGAGCGGCAACCTGGGCATAGGATTCCTCGTTGCGCTCGGGGAAGTTTGCCAGCACGTGCTCGAACTTGGCAAAATCCTCGTCCCAGCGCGTAGAGGGCACGGCAAAGAAGACCTGCTTGACCTTAAAGTCGCCCGACGCGAGCTCCTTACGGAAGAGCTCGGCCACGGTCTCGGCGTCAAAGCCGTTGTTGTCGCAGCCCCAAGCACCCAGTACGAGCTTCTCGCGGCCCAGCTCATCGCATATAGCAAGCACAAAGCGAATGCGGTCGCGCAGGGCGTCAAGCAAGGCATCGTCGCTCACGCGGTACTCCTGGCGAGCACGCTTGACGTTGGGTGCAGCGGCGACGATTACGTCGGCATAGGCGTGCACATGCTTGCGGTCGAAGCGAACCGCGGGCACCACCAGCGCACGGTTGCGGTACAGCTCACAGTTGATGTTGCGGCGACGGTTCTCGCCGTACCATTTACGCTGCTTATCGAGGACGTTGTACAGGTACGAATCGGCACAGAGCGTAGCCTCCTGGCCCAGATAGCCCTGGATGTAGCCACCGCCCGGATTGGTAAACGAGGCAAAGGCAAGCACGGCCATATCGCAGAACTGCGCATAGCCGCGGCCGTTATCGAGGATTGCCTGCGTGGCGGAGGCATCAAGCACAGTGACCTCGGGCAGGACCGGAGCGGGCTCCTCGGCGGGCTCGGACTCGGCTTCG
>USNA01000199.1 GCA_900555955.1 uncultured Collinsella sp.
GACGTCGCCAGCGCGTCGGGCTCGTGCCGGGGAGGGCCCCGCCACGGGTAAGGATGCCGCTAAAATCGGCGGGCGTCATGACGCGGAACCGGCTGTAGATAAGGCCCTGGTAGCCGTCCTCAAAACCATAGATCTCAATAGGCTCTTCGCTATTGGTCATAAGCGTTTTGACAATGCCGCGCATGGTGGCGTTGAGCGCCTGGCAGTCGCCGCCACTGGTAAGAAGACCGATCCTAAGCATGATGAATCCTTCCGGGCAAGTTATAACATGCGCATAAGTTTACCCCCGCACACTGTTGATACGGGGGTAAAACGTGTTAGCTCAAGCGTATAGAAATGTAAACAACGTCAGGCGAGCGTAAGGTCGACGAGCCTGGGTCCTTACAGTGCGAAGGCGTCGACGTCGCCCCAGTGGCGGCGCAGCGTAATGGCGGCGGCGGGTTCGGTATTGTCAAAGACGACCGACCATTGCGTATTGCTGGTGATGTCTTTCGGATTGGGTTCTTGCGCTGCAGCGCGTAGGGCCTTCCAAGCGACTGCCTCGTCCTGGGCACCGACATGGGCGTCAAGGACATCGGCGATTGCGATGGCGCGCTCTTTACCATGGCCCAGCTCGCCATTCTTTTGGTTGGGCAGCACTTCGTCGCCATAGCAGGCGTAGAAGTTCGTAACCTGGCGTACAGGAGTCGCTTTGAAAGCGCGGTCTGGATCGCGCGGATCCCACTCTACTACGCGCGCGTCACCGGCGGCGTCGTTGATAAAGAAGTGGTAATCGCGTCCTGCCATGGCGTGCATGTCGTAGGCGGAAAGCAGGTCGACAGCTTCTTGCGTGGTGGCGGCACGGTCGAGCACCAGGCGGATGACGAGCGAGGTATTGATGACGGGGCGCTGCGTGTCCTGGTCACAGGGCTTGGAGTCCAGAGTGAGTACGGCAATGGACATGCCGCATTCGTTAACACCGTCGAGCTGGGCAAACGGGCCCATGAGTGCGGCGGCGCGTCCGCCGACGGAGTCAAGCGGAGTGTTATCGCCCAGGTTGTTAAGGGCGGCAAACCCGATGGAGGCATAGCCGTCGCGTGGGTGATTGCGCACCAGCAGTGCCGAGGTGTCGTCCTTAAAGTCGTAATTGCGACCGGTGCGCACGCGGCCTTCGGCATCTACGGCGACAAAAGCGCTGCAGGCAAACTGGGGCGCCTGGACATGTACCGGCACACCGGGCAGCACCTGCGCCACCACGGCATCGATGTAGGCCTGGTCGTCGCGCACGCCAGCGGCGATGATGCGATCAAGATCGTAGTCGTAGGCGATGTCGATTGCGTACAGGTCATAGCCATCCGCGTAGCCGGTCAAGCGCTTGAGCGACGCGGCGGACTTGATTTGCTTGTGATAAACGATACCGGTGGCAGCGGCAAGGCCGACGGCGACGCCCGCGACACCGCAGGCGATGGCAATGTTACGTGGCTTCATGGCGGCTCCTCTCGTCCTGTTAGCGTAATTGTCGCAAAAGGAGCGCGGGCATGATGGCTCAAGTTGGTGAGCGGCGCGGAATTAAGCACGGAATGAAGAGTGCGGCGCTGGCGCGGCGGGGTATGCTGGAAGGGACCATCAACCCAGCGAAAGGGGAGAGCATGACGGATCAGGAAACGCCCGAGCGCGCGCATGTGACGGCCGATGATATCGAGGCCGCCAACGACCTTATCGACTTTATCGAGGCATGCCCCAGCATGTTCCATACGGCGGCGACCATTATGGCCGAGCTCGACGAGGCAGGCTTTACCTACCTGCCCGAGAATGCGGCGTGGGACATCGAGCCGGGCGGGCGTTATTACACGCAGCGCAACACCTCGAGCGTTGTTGCCTTTAAGGTGGGCGAGGACCTGGCCGCGACGTGGGGCGAGGACGGCGTTGCCGGCGACTACCATTTTCAGCTGACGGCGTCGCACAGTGACTCGCCGACGTTTAAGGTCAAGGCTGTGCCCGAGCTTGACGGCGCGGGCGAGACGCTGCGCCTGAACACCGAGGCATACGGCGGCATGATCGACTACACCTGGTTCGACCGCCCGCTGGCGCTCGCGGGCCGCGTACTGGTGCGCGAAGGCGAGCGTATTGAGAGCCGCCTGCTTGCCACCGAGCGCGAGGTTGCCATTATTCCGAGCCTTGCCATCCATATGAACCGTGGCGTTAACGAGAGCTTTGCTCCCAACCGAGCCGTTGACCTGTGCCCGCTCATCAGCGCCGGTGAACTCAAGCAGGGAGATTTTGACGCTCTGATTGCCGATGAGCTGGACATTGAGCCCGAGCAAATTTTGGGCCGCGATCTGTTCCTGGTCAATCGTCAGGATGCGCGCATTTGGGGTTGGGCCGACGAGTTTATCTCGACGCCCAAACTTGACGACCTGGCCTGCGCCTATACCTCGCTGCAGGCATTTTTGGGTGCCGAGAATGCGCACGACGTTTCGGTTTTCTGCTGCTTTGATAACGAGGAGGTTGGCTCCGAGACCAAGCAGGGTGCTATGTCGACTTTCTTGGCCGATGCGCTACGCCGCATTAACGGCTCGCTGGGCTTTGACGACGAATCGTACTACCGAGCACTTGCCGCCTCGATGCTCGTGAGCTGCGACAACGCACATGCCGTGCATCCCAACCATGCCGAGAAGTGCGATGCCCGCAACCAGGTGGTGCTTAACGGCGGCATCGTCGTCAAGGAAGCTGCTAACCAGCACTACTGCACCGATGCCTTTAGCCGCGCGGTGTTCCAGGCCATCTGCGATGACGCCGACGTGCCCACGCAGGCCTTCGCCAACAAGAGCGACATGGCCGGCGGCTCCACGCTCGGTAATCTGTCCAATATGCAGGCGAGCATGCATGCCGTGGACGTGGGCCTGCCGCAGCTTGCCATGCACTCGAGCTACGAGACCGGCGGCGTACGCGACGTGATGTACGCCATCCGCGCCCTCACCGCCTTCTACGAGCGAAACCTAACCATCAACGGCGCCGAAAGCGTGGAACTCTAAAACCTGCCAAAAAGGGACAGGTTTACTTTGGCAGGTTTTATCTAGGCAAATGCCGCAATGCCAACAGCTGGACAGAATTGTTAAGACACCGCGGGTTGAGCAAACGTAAGCGAGCGATGTCCAGAACGACAATTTGTCATTCAAAAGGCGAGGCATGACCAGAAGGTCAATGCCTCGCCTTTTTCATGCCAACTTGTTCGCTCTGGA
>USNA01000200.1 GCA_900555955.1 uncultured Collinsella sp.
GTGTACTGTTTCATGCTTCCCCCTTTAAAGGTTTTGGCTTTTGCCCGCACGCCGAGCAGGCTGATTATTGTTGTCAGTGTATACAAGAACGGGGCGGACACGAAACCCGCCCCGTCGAAACGAAACCGAAACGAAACGCCCCGCCGTAGATTTTTGAGACATGACCCAAAAAATCTACCGAGCAGTCGCTACTTTTTGAGCGCAGCCAGGGTGGGATCGACCGGCGTGGGAGCCTCCAAGTCGGAGACCTTCACAATGCCGTTCTCGTCGGAGAAGGCACGGTAAATGGTCTGAATCGCCAGGTCGAAGTCTTTCTCCTCAACACCGATAATGATGTTGATCTCGTCGCAGCTCTGCGAAATCATGCGCACGCTCACGCCGGCCTGGCCAAGCATGCCAAACAGGTGGCCCGAGATACCCGCGCGGCCGCGCAGGTTACGACCGACGGTAGCGATGAGCGCCAAGCCCTCGACAACCTCGATCTCGAGCGGCTCGACCTCCTGTTGAATGTCGCCCACGAGCGAGTACAGCGAATCGTGAACGTCCTGCTCCTGCACCACAGCGCCAAAACGGTCGACACCGGTGGGCATGTGCTCGACGGAAACGTCATAGCGCTCGAACACCGAAAGCGCGCGGCGCATAAAGCCAACACGGGGCTTGGTGCGGTCGCGGGCAACGTTGATGGCGACAAAGCCGCGCTTGCCGGTCACGCCGGTAATGATGGGCTCCGCCTCGCCCTCGTCAGCCGTCTCGCTAATGATGGTGCCGGGGTCCTGCGGCGCATTGGTGTTCTTGATGACCAGCGGAATGCCTGCCTCGCGCACGGGGAAAACGGCCTCCTCGTGCAGGACGCTTGCGCCCATGTACGAAAGCTCGCGCAGCTCCTCGTAGGTAACGCGCGCAATGGGCTGAGCCTCGGGAACAATACGCGGATCGGCAGAATAGAAGCCCGAAACGTCGGTCCAGTTCTCGTACAGATCGGCGCCAAGGCACTTGGCCAGAATCGAGCCCGAGATATCGCCACCGCCTCGATCGAGCAGCTTGATCTGGCCCTCACGCGTCGCGCCGTAGAAACCAGGCATAACAAAGCCGCCCTGCTGGCCGTACTCCTGCACCAACTCGGAGGTGCGGTTCATGCTGAGCGTACCGTCGTGATGGAACGCCACAACCGTCGCGGCGTCCAGGAACGGCAGGCCCAGGTACTCGGACATCAGGCGAGCGGTGAAGTACTCGCCGCGGCTCACGAGCTCCTCGGTAGAGTAGCCGCCCGAGCGGGCGCGCTCGGCAAAGGCCGCGAACTCCTCGCGTATGGGATAGGTGAGCTCCAGCTCGTCAGCGATATCAAAATAGCGCTGACCGATGTCCTCGAGCAGCTCCTCGCACGACACGTGATACTTAACGTGCGCGTTAACCAGGTAGAGCAGGTCGGTCACCTTGGTGTCGCCCTTAAAGCGGCGACCGCAGGCGGAAACCACCACAAAACGGCGGGCAGGGTCGGCATCGACGATGGCCTTGATCTTCTTGAAGTGTTCGGCGTCGGCGACCGACGAGCCGCCAAACTTGGCAATTTTTATCATGGCGTGGAGGTTACCTTTCTAAAAGCCTCTGCAAACCTGTTTTGCGCGCTCTGATACCATGGTTTCACCGATTGGGACCAAGGTATCCGAGGAGCACTGTTATATGGGAACTTATCATAGTACACGAGGACGCACTTTATCATGCTCAAGTAAGGTGGCAATCCGTACCGGCATCGCTCCCGACGGGGGTTTGTTTGTCTCGGACGAGCTTGGCACCCAGCAGGTCGATATCAGCTCGCTTGCTGATAAATCGTACTTTGAAATCGCTCAAAATGTGTTGGGAATGTTACTGAACGATTACACGGACGAAGAAATTTCGGCGTGTGTCGACGAGGCATACCGCGGCACGTTCGCGAGTGAAGAGGTCACGCCTCTCGTCAAGCTCGACGCAGCACCGGGCACCGACGCCCCTCAGACCTATGTGATGGAGCTCTTTGGCGGCCCCACGAGCGCCTTCAAGGACGTCGCCCTGCAGATGCTCCCCCGCCTGATGGCCCGCACCTCCGCCCAGGACGGCGGCGCCGAGCGCATCATGATCGTCACCGCCACGTCGGGCGACACGGGCAAGGCAGCACTCGCAGGCTTTGCCGACGCCCCGGGCACGGGCATCACCGTCTTTTATCCCGAGGGCAAAGTCAGCCGCGTGCAGAATCTGCAGATGTCCACTCAGGAGGGCGACAACGTCGCCGTCTGCGGCATCCGCGGCAACTTTGACGACGCCCAGAGCGCCGTCAAGCGCATCTTTGCCGATAAGGAGCTTGCCGAGCGTCTGGAGGCCGCTGGCACGGTGCTTTCGAGTGCCAACTCCATCAACGTCGGCCGTCTGGTACCGCAGGTCGTCTACTACTTTGCCGCTTATGCGCAGCTGTTGCGCGCCGGCGCCATCGAGGCCGGCGACGCCGTGGAGTTCTGCGTACCGACCGGCAACTTTGGCGATATCCTGGCCGGTTACTATGCCAAGCGCATGGGTCTGCCCGTCGCCAAGCTCATCGTCGCGAGCGACAAGAACAACGTGCTGGCTGACTTCCTGACCACCGGCGTCTACGACCGCAACCGCCCGTTCTTCACGACCATCTCGCCTTCGATGGACATCCTCATCAGCTCTAACCTGGAGCGCATGCTCTACTTCCTGTCCGATGGCGACTGCGAGCTCGTTGCCGGCCTTATGGAGCAGCTGGCACAGACTGGTCGCTACGAGGTTCCCACCGACCTGCTGGCAAAGATTCAGAGCGTCTTTGGCTGCGGCTGGGCCAGCGAGGACGAGGTCCGCGCCGCCATCAAGAGCTGCTGGGATGCAAACGGCTACGTGATCGACCCGCACACCGCTTGCGGCTATCACGTCTTCGAAAAGGTCGCTCCCGCCGAGGGCGCCAAGGCCCGCGTGCTGCTTCTCCACCGCCAGCCCCTACAAGTTCCCGCGCGCCTGCTGCGACGCCCTGGGGCTCGACGTTCCCGAGGACGACTTTGAGGCTATGCGCGTGCTCGAGCACGCAACCAACACGGTTGCCCCGGTCCAGCTCGCCGAGCTCGAGGCCAAGCCCGTCCGCTTCGCAGACGTCTGCGACGTCGCCGACATGGCCAACTACGTGGAGCAGGCTGCAAAAAAGATGGCCACCAACTAA
>USNA01000201.1 GCA_900555955.1 uncultured Collinsella sp.
CGAGACCAACCCCTACAAGGCGCAGTTCCCGCTGTTCCAGCAGCACCCCGAGATCGCCTTCCTCGATAGCGCCGCCACCGCGCAGCGTCCCGCCTGCGTGCTCGACGCCGAGCGCGACTTCTACCAGCGCATGAACGCCAACCCCCTGCGTGGCCTGTACTCGCTGTCCGTCGAGGCCACCGAGGCCATCGCGAAGGTGCGCCAGCAGATCGCCGACGTCATCGGCGCCCCCCAGGCCAACGAGGTCGTCTTCACCCGCAACACGAGCGAGTCGCTCAACCTGGTCGCCAAGAGCTTTGCGCCCACGGTCCTCGAGCCGGGCGACGAGGTCGTCATCACCATCATGGAGCACCACTCTAACCTGATCCCGTGGCAGCAGGTCTGCCGCGAGACCGGCGCCAAGCTCGTCTACCTCTACCCCACCAAGACCGGTCAGCTCACGACCGAGGAGGTTCTGTCCAAGGTGGGCCCCAAGACCAAGATCTTGGCTGTGGGTCAGGTCTCTAACGTCCTGGGCGTCGAGAACCCGGTCAAGAATCTCGGCAAGCTCGTGCACAAGTACGGCGGCTATCTGGTCGTCGACGGCGCGCAGTCGCTGCCGCACATGCCGGTCGATGTGGCCGATCTGGGCGCCGACTTCTTTGCCTTTAGCGCGCACAAGGCCATGGGCCCCATGGGCATCGGCGTGCTGTGGGGCAAGATGGACCTGCTCAACGCCATGCCGCCCATGCTCACCGGCGGCGAGATGATCGACTCGGTCACCGAGCAGGACGCCGTCTGGGCGCCCGTCCCCGAGAAGTTCGAGGCCGGCACGCAGGACGCCGCCGGCATCTTCGCCACGGGCGCGGCGCTTGACTACCTGGTCAACACGGTAGGCTACGAAAACATCCAGACCCGTGAGAAGGCACTCGTCCACTACCTGATGGGCGAGCTCATGCAGCTCGACTTTGTCCAGATCATCGGCTCCATCTATTGGGACAACCACCACGGCGTCGTCAGCTTTAACGTCAAGGGCATCCACCCGCACGATGTCGCGAGCATCATGGATATGGACGGTGTCTGCATCCGCGCCGGTCACCACTGCGCGCAGCCGTTGCTCACCTGGCTAGGCGTCGAGAACCTTGCCTGCTGCCGCGCCAGCGTGGCTTTCTACAACGACAAGGCCGATATCGACAAGTTTATCGCCGGCCTGCATCACGTTTGGAGCACGTTCAATGGGTAATCTGTACACCTCCACCACGTTTATGGAGCACAACTCGCATCCCGACTATAAGTACGAGATGGATGCCCCCACGCACGAGCACGACGGCATCAACCCCAGCTGCGGCGACGAGCTCACCTTGCAGCTGCGTGTCGAAAACGGCGTGATCGAGGAGGCCTCCTTTACCGGTCACGGTTGTGCCATCAGCCAGGCCAGCGCCGACATCATGGCCGATCTCATCACCGGCGAGACGGTCGAGGAGGCTCGTCGTCTGGCAGGGCTTTTCCTCGCCATGATCCGTGGCGAGCAGCTCTCCGAGGAAGACCTGGAAGACCTGGACGAGGCCGCCCAGCTCCAGGACATCTCGCACATGCCCGCCCGCGTCAAATGCGCCGAGCTCGCCTGGCGCACCCTCGACGGCATGCTCACGGGACAAAATAATCAGTAATAGTTGTCTCAAATCTGAAGAATTCTGTTGGCCGAATCGCTTAACTTTCGCGATTCGGCCATTTTCTTTTCTGCCTTTATTTCGAGCCCTCGGCCTGCGCGTCCACCTGCGCATAAGCGCGCACAATGCGAGAAACGGTACTTTTGCCAATACCCGTATACCGCTCAATATGACGCACCGTAAATCCGGCATCGTGCAATCCAACAATAACGGTATCACGCTGCGCAGGCGGTGCGGCTTTAACCCCGTGGAGCGGAGCCCCGAGGCTCTTCGCCAACCTGTCGGCAAAGGCGTGGCGTTCCCACTCCGTCTCTTTCATATCGCACAGCACCGGTTCGCCGCCGTCGGGCATCGCTAGCGAATAGGCAATAAAGCCCTCGGCAGAACCAAATAGCTCAAGCGCACAAGAAGGATCGGAAAATCCCCTCGTGACATCTGCCGCATCGCTGTCGTAAGCGCGCAGATGCTCCGCAAAGCTGCTCCAGGGATAACGCTCGATTAGGCTAATGCCCTCCTCCTGCGGATCGGCGTGTACGGAGCGAATAGCCTCCATCACCTGCCAGTCGGTATCGAGCGAGCGGCGCTCAAAACGCTCACGAAATAGGCAGCCCGCGCGCCCGGCGCGCTTATTGAACCGACGAGCATACGTCAACAGCAGCCGCTGCATAGCAGCGCTCATTTCGTCCTCGTAATCCAAAAGCACCAGATCCACGTAGTCGCTCATGAGACACCAGGCCACAATCGTCACCTGGGCATCGCGGCAGCAGTCGCGCATCAGTTCCAAAAACTCCCACCGGTCCTCGTCGCTCTCAAAGATCAACTGCCCGCCCATACCGCGGGCACAAACATGGTAAAAACCGGTGATCGTTTTCCAAACGCGCTGCATGGCGCTCCCTTCGCCGGGATCTGCTTACCATCCAATACATCACGATTGAAACGTGCCATCAAAACATTCACGCAAAATGGCACCCGTCGACGGTAAAAGGCGGCAAACCGACGGCGAACGGCAACAAAGCAACAGGTCAGGAAACGCAGCCTTGCCAAAAGCTTGACCAGAACCGACCCCATTCAACGGACCGCACAACCGCAAACAGTCTCGTTAAATCGTTTCAATTGAAAGTTCCGCGCTTCTCGCTACGAAAACTGAGCCGTTCGCCGAATATTCCGTGCATTTCGCGGTATTATAGAGGCTGCATGTCATGTCCCATTCGAAGGGTCGCCCGGCAATCGCCAGCCACGACCCCCAGACGGGACGCCAACACGATAGAGAGGAGAGGCATGCAGTACTCACAGGAAGTGGAGAACATGTGCCCCGTTGCCAAGGGTGCATACCACGGCCCCGCACCCATCCCCGAGGAGGGCAAGTGGGTCCAGGCTAAGGAGATTTCCGACATCTCCGGTCTTACGCACGGTGTGGGTTGGTGCGCACCTCAGCAGGGCGCCTGCAAGCTCACGCTGAACGTCAAGGACGGCATCATCGAGGAGGCCCTCGTTGAGACCATCGGCTGCTCGGGCCTGGCCCCCCCCTCACGCAGACGTAGCCC
>USNA01000202.1 GCA_900555955.1 uncultured Collinsella sp.
ATCGGCCGGACGCGCGAGACGTGTTCAATGCCTCCGGCTGGTGCGTGCGTCTGGCGCAGCGCGGCCCCGAGGGCAAGGCCATTGCCGCCAACGTGCTCAAGGCGCTCGATGCCGTGGCCGAGGCAGAGGCCGAGTTCGGCAACTCGCCGCGTTCCATCGCGCTGGCCTTCGACCGCTTCTTGGCGGGCAAGGAGGCCCCGGGTGCCCTCAACGAGGAGGGTGACGGCGCGGTACGCATCATGACGGTGCACGCCTCCAAGGGTCTGGAATATCCGGTCGTGGCGGTCGCCGAGTGCTTTGGCGTGCGTAAGTCCTCGGGTGCGGCACAGATGGGTCGCGTCGAGGGCGGAGCGCAAGTCGTGGCACTGCCGGCACGCTTCGACGGCGTTAAACTCGTGGACGGCACGTTCGTAAAGGGCGACGACGTCAAAAAGCAGTTTGAGCATGCGTTTAAGGGCAAGGGCACGTCGCTGTGGTTGCCGCCGGAGCTCATGGAGGACGTCTGTGCGACGGGTTCTCCCGCCGAGGCATTTGCTCGCCTGCGCAACGATGACCTGCAGCTTTCGCTCGAGGAGCGGGCTCGTTTGCTCTATGTCGCCATGACGCGTGCGGGCGAGCTGGTGATCTTGGCGATGGATGCCGGCGTGAGCCGCGGCAAAGTGACGGCGCCGACCTTCGACGTCGAGACCGATCTGACCTACGACGTGCTGCGCCGCATCCTGCCGACCGACAGTCTGGACATGCCGCAGCTCGATAGTGACCGTTTGGTGTTCGACAACTCCAAGCCGGGCGATTACGAGCTCATCTCGCTGGCGGACTTTACGTTTGGCGAGCAGGCGTTTGAGGCCAACGCTTCGCTGGATGCCGAGGGCAGGCTTGTTCGCGGCGATGCCAATGCCGCCGGCATCCCCCCGCCGATAATGCTGCGCGTCAAGCCGTCCCCGGTCCTGCCGACCCCGAGCCCGATGCGTTTGAGCTCGTGTATCCCCAGGCAGTGGGCGTGCGCATGGGTGTCTGTCCGTTCCCGGCGCGTGATTCGTATAGCTATTCGTCAATCGCCGCGGCGCTCCATGCCGAGACGGAAGATCGTGCCGCCGAGGCACACGTGTCCATGGACGAGACCGGCGATGATGCGGAGTCGGATGGCTCGGAGATGACGGATGCAGACGTGGCCGCCGTTGAGCCCGCCGGCAACCCCATGGCGCTGGGCTCGGCGTTCCATGCCGCCTGCCAGTGGCTGATCGAGATGGGTGCCGATGCGCTGCCCGCTGAGCGTGCCGATGCGCTGGCGCGCCTGTGGTGCCTGACGCCGGAGCAGCGTGAACGCTTCGACGTTGCCCTGGACCGCTGGCTCAAGTCGGCTGTTCGTGCCGACCTGCTCGCGTGGCCGTGCGTTCGCGCCGAGGTGCCGTTCTTTTCACTGGGCTGCGAGGACGAGGGCATCGCTCGCTACGGTGCTTATGCCGAGGGCGCCATCGACGCTTTGGCGACGAACCCGGCGGATTCGTCATGCGCGCTGGTCATCGACTACAAGACGGGCGGCACGCCGGACGAGACGCCGGAACAGCTGCGGGAGAAGCACGCCCTGCAGGCGCGCGTCTACGCTGATGTTCTGCGCAAGGCGGGCTTTGAGGCTGTGACCGTCAAGTTCGTCCGCGTGGAGCAGCCGGATCCAACCATCTTCGTCGAACCCGCCGAGCCCCAAGTAGTCACCTACAATTTCTAGTCCTCAGATAACTTGCGGTGGAATAGTTCCTGTATTGCGGCCCAGGTGGCCCAAGCGGGAACTATTTCACCGCAACTCAATAGGAGCCGTGTGGGTTTGGCTAGGTTCGGGTGCTGTCCGTGCCGTGGGGTAAAATCGTTCAGTCAGAACACGAACCCGCATCGGAGCTCATCACATGGCATTCGTCCATCTGCACAATCACACTGTTTTCTCCATGCTCGACGGCGCAACCCGTATCCAGGATATGGTCAACCGTGCCGTTGAGCTTGGCATGCCCGCCGTGGCCATTACCGACCACGGCTACATGTACGGCGTACCCGACCTGGCGCTGGCCTGCGACGCCGTCAATCACAATACGCCCGAGTACAAAACCTGGAGCCACGACAAGGCCTTCTTGGAAAAGGACCGCCGCGACGAGCTGGTGGAGCCCGATCCCGAGGCAAACCCGCGCGAGCATGCCCAGTATGTGAAGGACATGGCCATGTGGGACGAGAAGGGCAACATCGACGAGCTCAAGCCGCCTCTGGTCATCAAGCCCATCTTTGGCTGCGAGGTCTACTTTACGCCGGACGAGACCCTTGCCCGCGACCACAAGCCCGAGCTCTACCACATGATCCTTCTGGCCAAGGACCAGGAGGGCTACGTCAACCTGATGCAGACGGTCTCCGAGGCCGCTGTGCAGGGCTTTTACTACAAGCCGCGCGTGACGCTCGACAACCTGCGCCGCCATGCCAAGGGCATGATCTGCACCAGCGCCTGCATCGCGGGCATCATCCCCAAGTACATCGACCGCGGTGACATGGAGGGCGCCATCAAGTGGGCCGAGACCTTCCGTGACACCTTCGATCCCGGCGACTTTTATATCGAGATCCAGGAACACGGCATCACCACCGACAACGGCCTGACCGACGAGCAGATGGACCGCACGCTCATCGATATTGCCAAGCAGGTGGGCGTCAAGGTCATCGCCACCAACGACTTCCACTACCTGCGCCGCGAGGACGCGCCCGTGCAGGACGTCATCATGTGCATTGGCATGAACGCCAAGGTCGACGACCCCAACCGCATGCGCATGACCGGCTCGGAGTTTTACATGAAGACCGAGGAGGAGATGCGGGCGATGTTCCCGTATTGCCCCGAGGCCTGCGACAACACGCTCGAGATTGCCGACAAGTGCTATGTGGAGCTGGACTGGGATTCCATCATCCTGCCGCGCTTCCCGTTGCTCGATCCCGGCGAGACGCACGAGAGCCAGTTCCGCCGCGAGTGCGAGAAGGGCCTGCGCCAGCACTACGGTGACGACTGGGCCACGCGCGAGATCTGTGGCGTCAACATCAAAGAGCGCTTTGAGTACGAATACAAGGTCATCTGCGACAAGGGCTTTGCCGCCTACTTTTTGATCGTCGCCGAGTACGTGCAATGGGCCAAGGACAACGGCATCGGCGTCGGCCCCGGCCGTGG
>USNA01000203.1 GCA_900555955.1 uncultured Collinsella sp.
TGGTTACATGCCCCGGCCGGGCCTGCCCCCCCACCCCCCCAGCCGTAAAGAACGACTGCAGGCCGAGCAGCTTGTAGGCTGCCTGCGCGAGCACGTCCAGGCCGGGCTGCTCCAGGCCCAGGCTCTCCAGGTAGTCGGCAGCGTCCTCGGGATCGAGCTCGGAAAGCTCGGCCTCGATCTTGGCGCAGATCGGCAGCGGCTTGACGCCGTCGATGGGCGCCAGGTCCTCGTTGAGCATGTCCTCGTCCACGTTGGCCACATACAGGATGGGCTTCATGGTGAGCAGGAACAGACCCTTGGCGGCGGCACGCTCCTCGTCGGTCATCTCCATGGACGCGGCGCGCTTGCCCTCGTTGAGCCAGGCAAGCAGGCGCTTGGCCACCTCGAACTTGGGCATGAGCTCCTTGTCGCGCTTGGCCTCCTTCTCGAGCTTGGGCAGCTGCTTCTCGAGCGTGCCCATGTCGGCCAGGATAAGCTCGGTCATGATGGTGTCGGCATCGCCGGCGGGATCGACGAACTCGCCCGTGCGGCCCACCTCACGCATGACGTTGGGGTCCTTAAAGTAGCGCACGACCTCGCAGATAGCGTCGGTCTCGCGGATGTTTGCCAAGAACTGGTTGCCCAGGCCCTCGCCCTCGTTAGCGCCCTTCACCAGACCTGCGATGTCGACAAACTCGACCGTCGCCGGCACAATGCGGCCGGGGTTGACGATGTCGGCGAGCTTTTGCAGGCGGCTATCGGGCACATCGACGATACCCACGTTGGGGTCGATCGTGGCAAACGGGTAGTTGGCGGCAAGGCCGGTCTTTTTGGTAAGCGCGGTGAACAGCGTCGACTTGCCCACGTTGGGCAGGCCCACGATACCGATGGAAAGGGACACGACAGCTCCTTTTGGTACAGGTACTTCAAACTTCATAAGTATAGCGCCGCCGCAGCATCCGGGCGAATCCGGACACCACGACGGCGCAAATGTAGCAGAGATAGGGGTCGCTGACTAGTCCGCGAGCTTTTCCACCTGATCGAGCATCTTGTCAAGCTTGGCCTTTGCCTCGGCCTTGACCTTCTCAGCTTCTTCGTGAGCCTTCGCCTTCTGGGCGGCCTTTTCCTCGGCCTCGGGATCGACGACGACCAGGTTGGATGCATCATGCTCAACCAACTTAAGCGCATGCTCGGGGCACACCTTGACGCAGGCTCCGCAACCTAGGCAATACGTGGACTCCAGTGCAAAGCGACCGCTTCCCACCAGATCGCAGGCAAACGTGGGGCACACGTTGACGCACTCGCCGCACGACGTGCACTTGTCAAAATCGCACTCCGGCGTGCTCACCTGCATGTTCTGGGCAAGCTCGGGGTGGTTCTGCAGCGTCGAGAGCACCAGCTGCCGCCCGTGCGTGAGCGAACGGCGACGCTTAGTCGTCGTGGTGCCGCACATGGTGTTGAGCGTACGCTCGAGCTGCGTGATCTGGTGACGGTGGGCCTTCAACTTCTGCGTCACCGAGGCCAGTGCCGCCGTCGCCGGGTTGAGCTTAGTCACGGTTAGACCCGTGGTGCGGGCAATCTTTTCCATGTACTCCTTACGCTCGTACTCGCGGCGCTTATGGCATTTGAGGCTCTTGGGGTCGACCTCCAGGCCCATGCCCGTACCGGCCCACTCCTCGGCCTTCGCAATCGCCTCGCCCAGAATATCCTCACCGCCGGTGTTGCGGCATTTATCGCACACGCCCAACGGCAGGTACACACTCACGTTGGGATAGTCCGCCAGCACCGAGAACCAAGTCTCGGCCGTAATATCGCCCACGCAGGCAACGACGACCTCGTTTTCGCGCGGCATGCGCTTGAGGGCGCGCGTGCAGGTGACGTAGGCGGTCTCATGGCTCGTAGCGGCAGAGACGATATCGTCATACAGGTTTTTGGGCGCCAGGCGCGGCGAGATGATCGCCTCGGTCGGACAGGCAGCGGCGCACAGGCCGCACTTGCGACAGGAGTCGAGGATCTCGATGGAGTCTTCCTCGACCTCGATAGCGTTGACCGGGCATACGTCCATGCACGCGGTGCAGCCGCTCTTTTCGTTTTTGCAGGTCAGGCACGGAATGGTGTTGCCGCGCGGGCGCTCCTTGTAGTCGGCAGGATTCCACTGCGGCGCCGACGGATCGAGTGCATCGGTCACGCCGCCAAGCGGGTTTTTAAGAAAGTCGAAACCCTTGCTGATCTCGATAATGTCATCAAACAGATCGTGTTCCTGCGCCATGCGCGGCCCCTCCCTGAGCAGTGCAAACAAGCAAGAGATAATGATACGCTATCGGCCCACGCCTCGGGCAAATTACACGCGGCGCACCTTTGAGGCAAATAGTCTATGGCCTATCGCCGCCTCGATTGCACAAGGTCGATCAAGCGCCTAGCTATGCCTCGCGCATGAGCTGCACGAGCTTTTGTCTGGTCACCTTGGCCTGTTCGTTAGCCATATTGCGTTCGTTTCTAAAGGCCGCATCTGCAACGCTCATCAGGTCGGCATCGGAAATCTCGCCAAGTCCCAGCTCCGCGAGCGTCGTCGGTAGGCCGACGCGCTGGCAAAACTCGAGCACCTGATCAAGCTCGGGCGCACGCTCCAGGCGCAGCTGCACCACCAAGCCAAATGCCACGGCCTCACCATGCATGGCCTTGCACTCGGGCAGAATTGTCAGGCCGTTGGCGATGGCATGGGCAAGTGCTAGGCCACCGCTCTCAAAGCCAACACCCGAGAGCAGAATATTGCACTCGATCAGGCGCTCAACCGCCGGCGATATACGGCCCTTTTTGAGATCGCGCTTGGCAGCGACGCCGCACTCCATGAGTGTGTCATAGCAGGCACGAGCCGCAACTAAGGCCAAGTGTCCCGGCGCGCCACCGTGCTCGTTGGCGCCATGCGCCGCGGCGCACGAACGTGCCTCGAAGTACGTTGCCAGCGCGTCGCCCATGCCAGCGACCGTCATACGCAGCGGGGCTGACGCGACCACGTTGGTATCGACCACAACTAGGTCTGGATTCTTCTCGAGCATCAGGTAGCGGTCGAACGACCCATCCTCGTGATACAGCACCGAAATCGCGCTGCACGGACCGTCCATCGAAGCCGCCGTGGGGCATACGCACAACGGCAACTCGGCATAAAACGCAACGGCCTTGGCGATATCGAGCATCTTGCCG
>USNA01000204.1 GCA_900555955.1 uncultured Collinsella sp.
TCGGCACCGGCACGCACGACCACGTCGAGCTCGGCCTTGGGGCTCAAGCGATAGCGCGAACGCGTGGCGCGGGCGGCGGAAACGACGGCGCGGCACAGCTCAAACGCGCGCTCAGCGTCCTCGTCAACATACTTGGCGTAGTCGGCGGGCTCGGGCCACTTGGCGATCATGAGTGCCTCGGCGCGGTCCACGTTGCCCTCGGCGTCCAGATCGAGCACGCTCGCCGGCATGTTATCCCAGATCTCCTCGGTGACAAACGGCATAAGCGGGTGCATCAGGCGAATGGAGGTGTCGAGCACAAAGATCAGGTTGCGCTGAGCCTGCAGACGGCCCTCGCCCTTCAGGCGGGCCTTGGTGACCTCGACGTACCAGTCGCAGACCTCGTTCCAGAAGAACTGCTGCACGCCGCGGGCCATGTCGCCAAAGGTGTAGTTCTCGATACCCTCGGTGACCATCTTGACGGCCTTGGCCAGGCGGCTGAACATCCAGGCGTCGGCCGGCGTCTCCACGACGGGCTCACCGGGCGTGTAGCCCTCCATGTTCATGAGCAGGAAGCGGCTGGCGTTCCAGATCTTGGTCACAAACGACTTGGCCTGGTCGGTACGCGGGCTGTCGATAAGCTTCTTGGTCTTCTTGTCGATGTTCGCGTCGAACTTAACATCCTGGTTGTTGGTGCACAGCGTGAGCAAGTTGTAGCGCATAGCATCGGCGCCGTACATGCCGATGAGGTCCATGGGGTCAACGCCGTTGCCCTTGGACTTGGACATGCGGCTGCCGTCCTTGGCAAGGATCGTTGGGTAGATGACGACGTCCTTAAACGGCACCTCGTCCAGGAAGTACAGCGAGCTCATGACCATGCGGGCGACCCACAGCGCGATGATGTCGCGCGCGGTGACAAGCGCCGTCGTAGGGTGATGGCCCTTGAGCAGCTCCGGCTTTTGCGGCCAGCCCTGCGTGGCAAAGGTCCACAGCTGCGAGCTGAACCAGGTGTCCAGCACGTTCTCGTCCTGATGCACGTGATGGCCGCCGCACTTGGGGCACACGTCGGTGTCCTCGGTCAGGGCGTCCTCCCAGCCGCAGTCCTCGCAGTAGAACACGGGGATGCGGTGGCCCCACCAAAGTTGACGCGAGATGCACCAATCCTTAAGGTTCTCCATCCAAGTGGTGTAGGTCTGCGTCCAGCGCGCGGGGTGGAAGGTGACCTTGCCGGAGTTGACGGCGTCGAGCGCCGGCCCCTTGAGCTTATCGACAGCAACGAACCACTGCTCGGAGAGCCACGGCTCAAGCGCGGCATCGCAGCGGTAGCAGTGCATGACGGAGTGATCGAGGTCCTCGACGTGATCGAGCAGGTCGTGCTCCTCGAACCACTTGATGACGGCCTCACGGCACTCGTCGCGGTTCATTCCGGTGAACTCACCGTAGCCCTCGACGACCACCGCGTGCTCGTCGAAGATGTTGATCTGCGGCAGGTCGTGGGCCTGGCCCATGGCGTAATCGTTGGGGTCGTGGGCCGGGGTGACCTTGACAAAGCCGGAGCCAAAGTTGGCGTCGACGTGCCAATCCTCAAAGATAGGGATCTCGCGGTCCACGATGGGGAGCTTGACGGTCTTACCCACAAAGGCGGCCTTCTCGGGGTCCTTCGGGGAAACGGCGACGCCCGTGTCGCCGAGCATAGTCTCGGGGCGCGTGGTGGCGACGACGATGTAGTCCTGGCCGTTGACCGGCTCGGTCAGCGGGTAACGCAGGTGCCACAGGTGGCCCTTCTCGTCCTTGTACTCGGCCTCGTCGTCCGAGATGGCGGTAGTGCAGTTGGGGCACCAGTTAACGATACGCTTGCCGCGGTAGATCAGGCCATCGTGGTACCAGTCGTAGAACACCTTGCGCACGGCCTGGGCGTAGTCCTCGTCCATGGTGAAACGCTCGTTGTCAAAGTCGACGGAGCAGCCCATGCGCTTGATCTGCTCAACGATGATGCCGCCGTATTCGTGGGTCCAATCCCAGCAGGCGTCGACAAACTTGTCGCGGCCGATCTCCAGGCGACTGATGCCCTCGCTCTTGAGTTTCTTGTCGACCTTGGTCTGCGTAGCGATACCGGCGTGGTCGGTGCCCAGCACCCAGCGAGTGGACTTGCCGCGCATGCGGGCCATACGGATGATAGCGTCCTGGATGGAGTCGTCGGTAGCGTGGCCCATGTGGAGCTTGCCGGTCACATTGGGAGGCGGAATGGTGACGGTGCAGTCGCCCACGCCCTCGCGGCGCTTGTAGTAGCCGCCGTCGAGCCACTTCTGCAGGATCGCCGGCTCGTTGGTCGACGGATCGTAGTTCTTGGGCATCTCTTCCATATATCTCTCCCTGTCCCGCCGGGGAGGAATGTAGGCCCGATTTTCGCTCGGTCAGGTCCTGGGCTCGCTCGAAGACCACATTAAGTGGTCTTCGGCTCGTGCGGAATCTACGAAAATCGGGCCTATATTCCTCCCCTTAGGTATCGATTACTTCAGTCTGTAATGACTTCGCCGAGGCTTAAACAAACACACAGAATAACACAGGTAGTTGGGGTTATTGCGTATATATAAAATAGCCTCCGACCGCGGATGGTCGGAGGCTATTTGTAAGCACGTTTTTGGCTGGTTTAGCCGTAGATGCGTTGGGGCTGCTCTTCGCCCTTTACGGAGGCTTCGGTCACGATGACCTTGGAAACACCCTCCTCGCTGGGGAGGTCGAACATCGTCTGCTGCAGCACGTCCTCGCAGATGGAGCGCAGGCCGCGGGCGCCGGTCTTGCGGGCAAGCGCCATGCGGGCGATCTCGTGCAGGGCGGCATCCTCAAACTCAAGCTCAACGTCCTCGAGCTGGAACATCTTACGGTACTGACGTACCACGGCGTTCTTGGGCTCGGTCAGAATCGAAACCAGGTCGTCCTCGTCGAGCGCCTGCGTCTGGGTGACGACGGGCGTACGTCCCACAAACTCGGGGATCATGCCAAAGGCGTTGAGGTCCTGCGGGAGCACCTGGCGCAGCAGGTCGTTCTCGTCGACCGAGGTAGGGCCGGCGATCTCGGAGTTAAAGCCCACGCCCTTGTTGCCCACGCGGTCGGCGATGATCTTGTCCAGACCCACAAAGGCACCGCCGCAGATAAAGAGAATGTTGTTGGTGTCCACCGTACGTCGGCG
>USNA01000205.1 GCA_900555955.1 uncultured Collinsella sp.
GGTTGTGGAGGCCGGATGAATTACAAGGGATTTCACGTCCGCCACATTTGCAAGCAGCGAGAAAACGGACAGAGATTCCGTGAAGGTTCTCGCCTGTTCCTCACTTCCCTTTATCTCAAAGGTGAAGATGGATGCGCCTCCCTTTGGATAATAGCGATCATACAGTTCTTTCTCTCTCCCCTGTGCAAGAGAGGGATGATGCACCGCAGCCACCTCAGGCTGCTTCTGCAGAAAGTCAACGACCTTTCCTGCATTTTCTACGTGGCGTTCCACACGCAGAGATAATGTCTCCAGCCCCTGCAGCAGCAGAAATGAATTGAACGGGGACAGACATGCTCCCTGATCACGCATCAATGTAGTCCGGATCTTCATGATATAGGCGATATTCCCCACGGCTTGCGTAAAGACAATGCCGTGATAGGAAGGATTAGGTTTTGACAGCCCCGGGAATTTATCGTTCTGTGCCCAGTCAAAGCGTCCTCCGTCCACAATGACACCGCCCATAACCGTTCCATGTCCGCCGATGAACTTGGTTGCGGAGTGGACGACGATATTGGCACCATGCTCCAGCGGACGGAACAGATACGGGGTGCCGAAGGTGTTGTCGACGACAACCGGCAGACCGTGCTTCTTGGCGATCTCGGAGATGGCGTCGATGTTGGGGATGTCGGAGTTGGGGTTGCCGAGCGTCTCGAGATAGATGACCGTGGTGTTGTCCTTGATGGCACCCTCGACCTCTTCAAGGTTATGGGCATCGACAAACGTGGTCTCGACGCCAAACTGGGAGAGCGTATGCTCCAGCAGGTTGTAGGAGCCACCGTATATGGTCTTCTGAGCCACCACGTGGTCACCGGCCTGGGCAAGAGCCTGCAGGGTATAGGTGATGGCAGCAGCACCGGAGGCGACGGCAAGACCTGCCACGCCACCCTCGAGGGCGGCGATACGGTCCTCGAAGACGCCCTGGGTGGAGTTGGTCAGACGGCCGTAAATGTTACCGGCGTCGGCAAGGCCAAAGCGGTCTGCGGCGTGCTGGGAGTTGCGGAACACATAGCTCGTGGTCTGGTAGATAGGCACGGCGCGGGAGTCGGATGCGGGATCGGCGCTCTCCTGGCCAACGTGCAGCTGCAGGGTATCGAAACCAAAGGTGTGCTCGGGGTTGTTGATAAACTGGCTCATGATGATCTCCTTGATCGAACAAAAGTAATAAGAGTAAGAGAAGTAAGTCGCTGTCTCCTGATCACGCCGACGGGCGCAAACAGGAGCCCGGCATTCGTCTTGGTAAGCAATTCATATGCGGGCCTCCTTTCGCATCCCGGTTCCGTAGTTGGCTTAATTACCTACCGTCTTTGTGTGTTTTGAATAGTACGAGCATTGTTTTCCTCGGTCAATCACTTAAAAGCGCTAACCTGTTATCGGTTTTATAGATAACACTCGAAAGGACGGGCGCCGATGACCTTCCAACAGCTTCGCTTTTTGATCGCCGTGGCAGAGTCCGGTTCGATCAACGCCGCAGCCCAGCGCCTCTATACGGCACAGTCCAATATCTCCAATGCCGTCAAAAGCCTGGAGCAGGAACTTCATATCGAAATCTTTACGCGCTCCAGCCGCGGTGTTGCACTCACCAACGACGGCACCGAGCTTTTGGGTTATGCACGCCAGGTCGTAGAGCAGGCCGACATGCTCGAGGCCCGCTACGAGGACGGCGGTACCCCGCAAGCCCGCCTCGCCATTTCCGCCCAACACTACGCCTTTTCGGTCGAGGCCTTTGTCAACGTAGTCGAGCGCTGCCGCGACAGCAAGTTCGAGTTCATCATGCGCGAGACCACCACAGCGCAGATTATCGACGACGTGCGCGCGTTTCGCAGCGATATCGGCATCCTCTATCTGGATGACTTTAATACCCGTGTCTTGCAGAAGGCCTTTACCGATGCCCGAGCGAGCTTTCATCCCCTCTTTGATGCAAAAGTCCACGTGTTCGTCAGCGAACGCCACCCGCTCGCACGCCGTTCGCAGCTGTCCCTTGCCGACCTCACGCCCTATACGCGCTACAGCTTTGAGCAAGGCACCTCGAACTCCTTCTATTACGCCGAGGAACCGTTTAGCTATATTCCCTGCAACCGCAATATCCGCGTCTCCGACCGCGGGACGCTCACCAACCTGCTTATCACCTCGAACGGCTATGCGCTGTCGACCGGCGTACTCTCCAGCGAAATGCAGTGGGGCATGGCCTCGATCCCCTTGGCAGACGCCCCGACGATGCATGTGGGCTACATCATGCATGACGACCGCAAGCCCTCTCCCCTCTTGCAGCAATACCTCGACGAGCTCAACCGCATCATCCATGCCAACCAACTGTCGGAAGACGGGGTAGAAATCGTAAATTGCTAGCCCCCGGCGGGCATGGCGCTACAATGGTCACTCGCACGAAACATACCCAACGAAAGGAACCATGTGAAGGTCATCATCTATACCGACGGCTCGGCCCGATCAAATCCGGGACGCGGCGGCTACGGCGCCGTGCTCAAATACACCAACCCCGCCGGCAAGACCTTCACCTCCGAGCTTTCGCGCGGCTACGCCAAGACCACCAACAACCGCATGGAACTCATGGCGGTCATTGTGGCGCTCGAGGCGCTCAACCGCCCCTGCGACGTCGAAGTCCATTCCGATTCGCAGTACGTCGTCAACGCCTTCAACAAGCACTGGATCGACGGCTGGAAAAAACGCGGCTGGAAGACCGCCAACAAGCAGCCTGTCAAGAACCGCGATCTGTGGGAGCGCCTGCTCACCGCAAAGAGCAAGCACAAAGTGGAGTTCATCTGGGTTAAGGGTCACGCCGGCCATGAGCTCAACGAGCGCTGCGACGAGCTTGCCACCACGGCGGCCGACGGCAGCAACCTCGATATCGACACCGGCTTTAACGAGAGCGACCTGTAACGGCGTTTTCGCACGCTATTTCCTGCCCCTTCGCGCTACACTCATCCTGTAAACCGAACGGCACGAGGGGGATACATGCTGCGTATAGCGACCATCGGCACATCCATGATTACCGACGACTTTATCCAGGTCGTCAACGCCAACGACCAAGCCGCGTTTGTGGGCACGCTCTCGCGCGATGCCAATCGCGGTGCTGCCTTTACACCCGAGCGCGGGGGCGAGGCGGGGTC
>USNA01000206.1 GCA_900555955.1 uncultured Collinsella sp.
ATGCGCGGCCTCGGTCTCCTCCTGCACCTCGTCGATACTCTCCAGGTCCTCAGCCGCCGCGAGCTTGCGGTACACGAGCACGCGCTGGTCCACCGCCGGCATGTACTCCTCGGACAAGAAGTAGTCGGCCGGCAGGTTAATGCCCACGCTCGCCGCCTCCACGCCGGCGTCATCATCGCCGCGCGCCTCGGCCACGGCCTGTCCCAGCATCTGCGTAAACAGATCAAAGCCCACGCTCGACAGGTTGCCGTGCTGCTCGGCGCCCATGAGCGAGCCGGCACCACGGATCTCCAGGTCGCGCATGGCGATGCGCATGCCGCTGCCCAGGTCCTGGAACTCGGAAAGTGCGGTCAGGCGCGCCGTCGCCTCCTCGGTGAGTGGCAGCTCGCCCGGGAACATAAAGTACGCGTAGGCCTGCGTGGCAGAGCGACCCACACGACCCTTGAGCTGGTAGAGCTGCGCCAGACCCAGGCGCTGCGAGTCCTCGATGATCAGCGTGTTGGCGGTCGCGTTGTCGATACCGCTCTCCACGATGGTCGTGGCGATAAGCACGTCAATCTTTTTGGTCGCGAACTCGATCATCACGTCCTCGACCTCGCGCGGGCTCATCTTGCCGTGCGCCACGCCCACGCGCGCTTCGGGCGCAGCCTCGTGCACGCGCGCCACGGCATCGTCGATGGTCTTGACGCGGTTGGACACGTAGTACACCTGACCGCCGCGGCCCACCTCCAGGCGAATCGCCGCACTCACCACGTCGGGGTCGTACTCCCCCACGTGTACGATCACGGGACGACGCCCGGTCGGCGGTGTGGTGATCAGGCTCATGTCGCGCACGCCGCTCGTGGCCATCTGCATGGTTCGCGGAATCGGCGTTGCCGAGAGCGTGAGCACGTCGATTTGCTCGCGCAGGTTTTTGAGCTGCTCCTTGTGCTGCACACCAAAGCGCTGCTCCTCGTCGATGATCACCAGGCCCAGGTTCTTGGGGTTCACGTCGGCCGAAAGCAGACGGTGCGTGCCGATGAGCATGTCAATCGTGCCCTCGGCAAACGCCTTGAGCGCGCGCTTTTGCTGCGCCGGCGAGCGAAAGCGGCTGAGTACCTCGACCTCCAGGCCAAACGGGGCAAAGCGCTCAAAGAAGGTCTCGTAGTGCTGTTGGGCCAGAATGGTCGTGGGGCAGAGCACCATGACCTGGCGGCCGGAGTCCACGCACTTAAAGGCCGCGCGCAGGGCGACCTCGGTCTTGCCAAAGCCCACGTCGCCGCACAGCAGGCGGTCCATGGGCTTGGGCGCCTCCATGTCGGCCTTGATGTCGGCGATAGCCTCCAGCTGGTCACGCGTCTCGTCGTAGGGGAAGCTCTCCTCCATCTCGATCTGCTCGGGCGTATCGGGCGGACAGGCGATACCGGTAATCGACGAGCGGCGCGTATAGAGGTCGACCAGGTCAAACGCCAGCTTTTTGGCATTCTTGTGCGCCTTGTTGGTAGCCCGCGTCCAGTCGGCGGTGTTGAGCCTGGTCAGACGCGGCTTGTCACCGTCGGGGCCAACGTAGCGCGTGATGCGGTCGACCTGCTCCAACGGCACGTAGAGCTTGTCGCCATCGGCATATTCCAGCAAAAAGTAGTCGCGTTCCTTGCCGCCCACTTCCTGGCGCGCAATCTCGCTAAAGAGCGCGATGCCGTGGGTGGCGTGCACCACGTAGTCACCCGGCTTAAACGGGAAGGTAATCTGTGTAATGTCAACCTTGCGGCGGCTACGCGCGCGGTTGGCATCCATGCGGGCGTTGAGGTCGGCGATCGAGAACACGGCCAAATTGGCGTCGGGCACCACCACGCCCTGCGGCAGGGCCGCGTCCACAAAGGTCACACGCCCGCGCGAGATGGTGGGCACAGCGGCTCCAGGAAGTGCGCGGGGCGCCGCGGCGCGGGCGCCCCGCCTCGAGCGAGCGGGCGTTGAGCGCGTCGGCGCGACGCTCGCGAATGGAAGCATGGGCCTCCTGGCGTGCGGCACGATCGGCGGAATCCGCCGCTGCCACGCGCACACGGTCGCCAATAGCGCCGGCATTTTCGGGCGCCGCGGTCAGCGATTCCTCAAAGGTAATGCCCTCGTCGCCAAAGGTAAGCTCCATCGACTCGCGCACACCGCGGTCGGGGATGGCAAACACGCAGGCATAACGCTTACCCACGACCTCCTGGATGCGCGTCATGAAACGGTTGTCCGAGCCTGCGATGGCAGGCTGCTCAATCTTGAGCTCGGCCGTCACCGCACCGCCGGCACGGATGAGGCTCACATAGTTCAGGCGTTGCTGGGAGCCAAAGTCGAGTTGCTGGGCGCGCACGTACAGGCCGTCCAGACGGTCGACCCCCGCCTCGCCGGCACGCGCCTCGATATCTTCGTAGGCGCGCAGGCAATCGTCGAACAGCGAGCGCGGCTCGGACAGCACCACGAGCGCCTTGCCGCTCACGTGCGACAGCGGGCTCACGGTCTGGCCGTACATCACCGGCAAAAAGCGGTCGAGCTCAGGCGTGACGATGCGCGCATCCACCATCTCGAGCAGCGCCGCCAACTTGCTGTCGTCCTGGCTTGCGCGGTAGAGCGCCACGTGCATGTTGTGAACGGCCTCGTCGGTAAGCGCCAGCTCACGGCAGGGGAAGATCTCGATACTGTCTTCGTTACCGATGGTCTGCCCCGTTGAGCTCACCATGCGACGGATGCGGTCGATCTCGTCGCCAAAGAACTCAATGCGCACGGGCGCTTTTTCCTGCGCGGGAAACACCTCGACGGTGTCGCCGTGCACGCGGAACAGGCCGGGCGCGTCGGCGGCGCCGGCATTGGTGTAGCCCATGCCCACTAGGCGCTGCGGCACCTCATCAAAAGGAATCTCCTCGCCCACCGCAAAGGTCGTGGACTCCCAATAGCGACTCTCGACCGGCGGCACACAGCGCAGCAACGCACGGGCCGAGGCGACCATAATGCAGTTATCCCCGCGCACGATGCGCCCCAGAGCCTCGCAGCGCTGCGCCACCACGGCGTCGTCGGGCGCCTGTTCGCGCCACGGATAGTCCTTGCGCTCGGGAAAGCGGCACACGTGCGCCAGCCCCACATAGGCGGCCAGGCTGCGCGCAGCGCGATCGGCCGCGTCCTCGCCGC
>USNA01000207.1 GCA_900555955.1 uncultured Collinsella sp.
ACAAATACTTCGGCAGGCGACGCGGCAGGGTCGACGCAAAACGAATCAACCCATACGTTGGCGTCCACCATTATTTTGAGGGGAGCTCCGCTCACAGGATCATCCCCTTTTGGCGATAGCGCTCGTCCATGGCTTCGGAATAGATTGCGTCCCAATCGCGATCGTCGGATACGGGCGACGCAGCGATGCCCAAATCTGCATAAAGCCGGTCTGCCGCTGCCCATGATGCGGCGAACGGAGTATCGGGCGCGACGGTCTGCTGCCGGTCGTCGACGACCGCAAGCACTTCCTCGCACTGCCCGCCACCCTGCGCGACCTTGGCCACCACCTTTTTGATGAGCTCGGGCAGTGACCCGCCCGAAAGCCGCAGCGCCTCCTCGGCACGTTTCTTGACCTGGCGATCTACGCGAACGTTCACCTGCGCCATGCCGCTAACAGCACCCACGTTGATTCCGCTCCCTTCAAATGCTAGCACCGCTAGCGACACTATGTAGAGAAGCTAGCAAATGGTCAAATGCAAAAGACCTGCGCCCAGACGACACCGATGCCGTCTGGGCGCAGGCCAGATAACGTGGGCGAACACGTCTGCTAGCGCAGATATGCCTTCGCGTTGCTCAGGCTGTAGGCAATCGTCGAGCCGTTGTGCAGCAGCGAAGACGCTTGCGGGGTAATCGCGCCGGTAATGCCCAGCGCCAGGAGCGCTGAGTTGGTGAGCATCACCTTAGAGTAGGAGCTCGTCAGACGATCAATGAGGCCCTGGCTCATGCGGCGCAGACGCACGATCGCGGCGAGATCCGTGTCGGTCAGAATGATATCGGCGACCTCCTTGGCGATGCCGCTTCCACCGCCCATGGCCAGACCCACATCGGCCAGGCCCAGCGCCGGTGAGTCGTTGACGCCGTCGCCCACCATGGCAACGTGGCGCCCCTCGCGCTTAATGCGCTCCACATAGGCGTACTTGTCCTCGGGCAGCAGTTCGGCCTTAAAATCGTCGACACCCGCCTCGCGCGCAATGCGCTCGGCCGTGCGCTCCGAATCGCCCGTGAGCATAACGACATGCTTGACGCCCAGCGCATGCAGGTCGGCGATGGCCTCACGGACCCCGGGCTTGAGCGGATCCTCGATACCGAGCACGCCCACAACAGTGCCGTCGATCGCCAGGTAGAGCGGCGACAGGCCCTGCATCCGGGACTCGATGCGCTCCTTGATGTCGGATTCGAGCTGTGCGCCCTCGTCCTCAAATACAAAATGCGCGGAACCGATGATGGCGCGACGCCCTTCAATGGACGAAGCGATGCCATGCGCCACGATGTACTCGACCGCAGCGTGACGCTCGCGGTGCTCAAGTCCACGCTCGCGAGCAGCGTTTACGACGGCGCGCGCTACCGGGTGGGGGAAATGCTCCTCCAGGCAGGCAGAAAGGCGCAGAACCTCGTCCTCGCTCCAGCCGTCGGTCGTGAGCACGCAAGCTAGGCGCGGCTGGGCCTCGGTCAGCGTACCGGTCTTGTCAAAGACAATAGTATCGGCCTTGGCAAACGACTCAAAGTACTTAGCGCCCTTGACCATAACACCCATCTTGGCAGCGTCGCTCATGGCAGTCATGACGGCGACGGAACCCGTGAGCTTGAGCGCGCACGAGTAGTCGACCATCAGCGCCGCTGAGGTCTTGATGAGGCTGCGGGTGGTAAGCGCAACCAGGCCCGCGAGCAGGAAGTTCCACGGGACGATCTTGTTGGCGAGGTCTTCCATGTGCGACTGACCCTCGGACTTGAGCGAGTCGGCCGTCTGCACGAGCGAGACGATCGAGCGGAGCTTGGTCTGAGCCGTATTGGCGCGCACACGCACCAAGATGCTGCCGTCTTCCACGACGGTGCCGGCGAACACGTCGTCGCCTGCGCTGCGCTCGACGGCAAGCGGCTCGCCGGTCAGGGTCGCCTGGTTGACCATGGCGCTCCCCTGTTCGACCACACCGTCAATGCAGATGGACATGCCGGTGCGCACGGCGACCAGATCGCCGGGTTCAAGCTCGGTGGCGGCAACGCTCACCTCGGTGTCGCCGACCACTTTTTGTGCCTTATCGGGCACGTCGAGCAGCGAGTTGATGAGCTCGTTTTCGCTCATGGCGCGCGTGTAGTCCTCGAGCAGCTCGCCCACGTTGAGCAGAAACATTGTCTGGCCCGCGGTATCGACATCACGTTTGACAAACGAGATACCGATGGCCGAAGCGTCGAGCACGGGAACGGTCAGGCGCGGCTGCGAGAGCTCGTGGAGAGCGGCGCGCAAAAAGGTCATGTAACCGGCCAAGACAAACACCGCACGCAGAGGCGTCGGCAAGAACCAGCGACGTGCGTAATGGGCGCCGATGAGTGTCGCCAGGTCCATAACGAGTTTGTGCTTGCGCGGCTCGAGTTGCATCACGTAACCCGACTTGGCATCGGCGATGGCTTGAGCATCGAGTGCGCCCAAGGCGTCGAGCACGCTCGCACGACACTGCTCGTCATATTCGAGCGCCATCTGGCCAATACGGCCATATACGCGCACTTTGCGCACGCCGTCGATTTCGCCGCCAAGCTTAAGAAGTGCATCGAGATCGCTCTCTGGCACAGGACCCGCCAATTGAAGACGGGTCCTGCCGGGGATCTCGCTAATAATCGAGAATCTCATAGTTTGTGCCTGGGAGCGTTACTCGGCTGCCTCGTCAGCAGCGGCCTCGCTCTGGGTGATGTAGGCAGCCTCGGCAACCATATCGTCGACCTCGGCCTTGGCCTGCTCGACCATGTCCTGGTAGCAGTTCTTGACGCGCATACCGCACGCGATACCCTGCACGCAGGCATTCTTGACCGGAGCGCTGGTAAGCAGCTTGATGCCGGCCGTGCCAAGCAGAAAACCGCCACCGACAAGCAGGGTGTTAAACGTCGACTTCTTCATGTTGTTTCTCCCTTTTGCCGCATTGGATGCGGCGTGGTGCCTTAGCACCCGAGTAAATAAGTTTGCTCGAGCACACTTTTGGAAAAGAGTTTAGTTTATCTAACTATTAAGGTCAACAAAGGTTAACTTTTTGGAAATCTTATGGTGCGGACCAGCCGGCTTCTGGCGATCCGCCCGCCGCGATGTACATCC
>USNA01000208.1 GCA_900555955.1 uncultured Collinsella sp.
CCTCCGGGTCGCCGACGATCGATACGGGCGGCGCGGTCGTGTCCATCTCGCCTTGGGGTATGGGGCCGCGTAAGTTTGCCTTTCCGCGGCGTAACCGGGTGATCGCAGCACTTTCGCAGGCGCTCTTTGTGTCGGAAGCCGGCATGCCGTCTGGGACGTTTTCTACCGCCGAGACCGCTATGGACTTGGGGCGCGAGCTGCTTGCCGTGCCGGGTTCGATTTTGTCTCCCGAGTCTCGCGGTACCAATTATCTAATCGCCAACGGCGCCTGCTGCATTATCGACGAGGAGTCCATCGAGATGGCTATCTCTCGCATATACGGCACCCTGCGCTACTCGCGTCCCGATGCGCCCGGTATCGCAGATCTTGACCCCACACAGCGGGCCGTGATGCATGCCCTCATCGCCTCGCCGCTCAAGGTTGAAGACATCGCTACACTCGTCTCGCTCGATGCCGTCGGTGTGCTCAAACTCCTGGTCTCACTCGAGCTCGAGGGCCTCATCGAGCGCATGATGGATGGAAGGTATGCGCCCTCCAAGTTTGCCCTTCACGCCCAGACGCCCTTCGGTCACAATGGAAAACGTGTCAATTAGAAAGGTGTTTGCAGATGCTGTTTGATCAGGTGACGGTTATCGGTGGCGGTCTGGCGGGATCGGAATGCGCGATTCAGCTGGCAGATCGCGGGTTCGCCGTAAAGCTGTGCGAGATGCGCCCGCAGGTAAGCTCTCCTGCCCACCATACCGATCACTTGGCGGAGCTCGTCTGTTCCAATTCGTTTAAATCGACCCGTCCCGATTCCGCCGCCGGTCTGCTGAAGGCTGAGCTCGAGCGCATGGGCTCTGTGCTGCTCGACTGCGCTCATCGTGCGGCCGTTCCTGCCGGCGGCGCCCTGGCGGTCGACCGCGTCAAGTTTTCCGAGCTCGTCGAGGCTGAGGTTGCCGCCCGCCCCAATATCGAGGTCGTCCACGGTGAGGTCACCCAGATCCCCGAGGGTCATGTGGTTATCGCCGCGGGTCCCTTGTGCTCGCCGGCATTGAGCGAGGAGGTCATGAAGCTTGTCGGTGGTGACGCCCTGGCGTTCTTTGACGCGGCCGCCCCGATTGTCGATGCCTCGACGCTCGATATGGACGTGCTGTTCTCGCAGTCGCGCTACGAGGAGCAGGGGAGTGGCGACTATCTGAATGCCCCGCTCAACAAGGAAGAGTACGAGGCCTTTATCGAGGCGCTCACAACGGCCGAGCGCGTGGTGCTCAAGGATTTTGAGGGCGGGGACCTGTTCCGGGCCTGCCAGCCTGCCGAGGAGGTTGCGCGCACGGGCAAGGATGCCATCCGCTTTGGCGCCATGAAGCCCGTTGGGCTCACCGACCCGCGCACCGGTCGCCGTCCCTGGGCGGCAATTCAGCTGCGCGCCGAGAACAAGGAGAAGACCGCCTATAACCTGGTTGGCTTCCAGACCAACCTGACCTTCAGCGAACAGAAGCGCGTCTTCCATATGGTTCCCGGCCTGGAGAACGCCGAGTTCTTCCGCTACGGCGTCATGCACCGCAACACCTTTGTCGATGCTCCGCACGTGCTCGACGGCACCTTTGCCGTTCCCGGTACGAGCGTGCGTCTTGCCGGCCAGATTACCGGTACCGAGGGGTACATGGAGGCCGTGGCGACGGGTCTGCTCGCCGCGCTCAACACCTATGCCGAGGCCATCGGTGCCGCGGGCGTCGAGCTGCCGCGCGTGGGCGCCCTGGGCGCACTCGTGGGCTATGCGACCGATCCGGCTACGGTGGGCTACCAGCCCATGCACGTTAACTTTGGCCTCGTTCCGCCACTCGAGGACGGTAAGCGTCGCAGCAAGCGCGATCGTTACCAGGCCTACGCGGATCGCGCCCTCAAGGCCTTGGACGCCTATCTGGAAACGCGCTCCGATCTGTTTGGAGGCGAGAGGTCATAGCTTTTGACCTGTATGATGCCGTCGACTCGTTCATTGCCTACATTGCACGTTTCGAAGGGCTTGCCCCCAATACGGTAACCGCCTACGCCTCACGGCTCGAGCGCTTCGCCGTGTGGTGCGACCGCGAGGGCATCGACGCTCGCGCCGCCGACGTGCGGACCGTTCGCTCCTATTTGGCCGAGCTGTCGCGTGGCCAGGTGGCGGCTCGGACCCTTGCGGCACACCTGTCTGCTATTCGCTCGCTCTATCGGTGGATGGCTGCCGAGGGAATCGTTGAGGGCGATGCGGTCTCGGCGATATCCTCGCCCAAGCTGCCGCGCGATCTTCCCGGTGTGCTGACGACCCGGCAAGTCGAGTCGTTGCTCAAGGCCCCCGACACCTCGATGCCTGCGGGGCTGCGCGATGCAGCGATGCTTGAGCTGCTCTATGCCTCCGGCGCGCGAATCTCGGAGCTCGCGGCGCTCAACGTGGAGTCTATTGGTTGGTCCGAGCGAACGCTGCGACTTTGGGGCAAGGGGAGCAAGGAGCGTATCGTGCCCCTGTACCGGCGCGCTCTCGAGGCGACCCGCCGCTATATTGAGGAAGGGAGGCCGCAGCTCCTTGCACAGGCAAAGCGCAGCGACGATGCGAACGGCGTTCATCCGCTGTTTATCTCGGCACGCGGAAATCGCATGAGTGCCGCCATGCTCAGGAGGCGGTTCCACATGCTTGCGGCACTTGCCGGCATTCCTGCCGACATCGCCCCGCATGCGATGCGTCACACCTTTGCGACCGACCTGCTCGAGGGCGGCGCAGATCTGCGCTCGGTTCAGGAGCTGCTGGGGCATGCGAGCTTGTCCACGACGCAGATCTATACGCATCTCACGCCCGACCGACTCAAACGCGCCGTGAGTCAGGCCCATCCCCGCGGCGAGTAGGAGAAGAGCCTCCCGCGCCGCACCGAGGTGTGTGGTTTTGATTGCGGGTTGGCAGGAAGAGGCAATCCTGCTATCATTCATCAGGTTGCTTCACGGCAACAGGTTTTTATCACGCACGCGCGGCTACTTCATACCGTGGTGCCCGGGCTTTGGTAGCACATGTCCGGGTTGGTTTTGGAGGATGACCCCGCGCGGAGGCAAACCACAGGAGGTTTAATATGGCTACCAAGATTAATATCCGCACCCTGCTCGAGG
>USNA01000209.1 GCA_900555955.1 uncultured Collinsella sp.
AAGCACTTAATGTGCTTTCCGTCTTGCGCAGGACTGTAGAGCAGCAAACTTAACCCCTGCGCCGCCCGGACCGGGAATCCACCCACCGCGCACAGGAGGGGATTCCTTTTGTGTAGGCTTTGCGGAAATGTGCTCATTTTGGGATACGCCCGGCGGCGTGGTCTGTTGACGACACAGCTAACGGCACGTATCCTATCGAACTGCGTGTTTCGTAGGGGGATGCTGACCCCTCGATTCAAGCCGTTGCACTTTACAGAAAGCTGGAATCATTCGAGAAGGAGTACGCTTTGCCTACTATTAACCAGCTGGTTCGCCAGGGCCGTCGTTCCGTGCCCAAGAAGTCCAAGAACGCTGCTCTGCAGCACAACTCCCAGAAGCGCGGCGTGTGCACCCGCGTCTTCACCACGAGCCCCAAGAAGCCGAACTCGGCTCTTCGTAAGGTTGCCCGTGTTCGCCTCGTCAACGGCATCGAAGTTACTGCTTACATCCCGGGTGAGGGCCACAACCTGCAGGAGCACTCCATCGTGCTCGTCCGCGGCGGTCGTGTCCGTGACCTCCCTGGTGTCCGTTATCACGTCATCCGTGGCGCCTACGACGCTGCTCCGGTCCAGAACCGTATGCAGGCCCGTTCCAAGTACGGTGCTAAGCGCCCCAAGGCCAAATAAGCCAGATAACGTTTTGATACTTTCGCCGTGTGCCGCCTAAGCGCCGCACGGTAGACACTTAAGGAGATTTCACATGCCGCGTCGTGCAGCAGCTAATCGTCGTGAGGTTCAGCCTGACGCCGTTTACAACAACCGCCTGGTGACTCAGCTCATCAACAAGGTCCTTCTTGACGGCAAGAAGGCCACCGCTGAGCGCATCGTTTACACCGCTTTCGAGATCGTTGCCGAGAAGTCCGAGGGTGGCGACGCTCTCGCTACCTTCAAGAAGGCTATGGACAACGTCAAGCCCACGCTCGAGGTTAAGCCCAAGCGTGTCGGTGGCGCTACCTATCAGGTCCCGATGGAGGTCAACTCCCGTCGTTCCACCGCTCTGGGTATCCGCTGGATCGTCAACTTCTCCCGCGCTCGCAAGGAGAAGACCATGGCCGAGCGTCTCGCCAACGAGATCCTCGACGCTTCCAACGGCCTGGGCGCTTCCGTCAAGAAGCGTGAGGACGTCTTCAAGATGGCCGAGGCCAACCGCGCGTTCTCTCACTATCGTTGGTAAGTTAAGGTAAGGAACTAACATGGCTAAGCCTAAGTACAAGCTTTCCGATACCCGTAACATCGGCATCATGGCTCACATCGATGCCGGTAAGACCACCACGACCGAGCGTATTCTTTACTACACCGGTAAGACCCACAAGATCGGTGAGGTCCATGAGGGCGCTGCCACCATGGACTGGATGGTTCAGGAGCAGGAGCGCGGCGTAACCATTACCTCCGCTGCTACCACGTGCTTCTGGAAGAAGGACGGTACCGACTACCGCATCCAGATCATCGACACCCCGGGCCACGTTGACTTCACCGCCGAGGTCGAGCGCTGCCTGCGCGTCCTCGATGGCGCTGTCGCCGTCTTCGACGCCGTTGCCGGCGTTCAGCCCCAGTCTGAGACCGTTTGGCGTCAGGCTTCCACCTTTAACGTCCCCCGCATCGCCTTCATCAACAAGTATGACCGCGTGGGCGCTGACTTCTTCAACGCTATCGAGACCATGAAGGATCGTCTCGACGCTAACGCCGTGGCCGCTCAGGTCCCGATGGGCGCCGAGGACAACTTCTGGGGCGTCATCGATCTGGTCACCATGACTGCATGGGACTTCAAGGCCGACGAGAAGGGTATGACCTACCCCGAGCCGATGGACGAGATCCCGGCTGAGTTCGCCGACATCGCTGCCACCAAGCGCGAGGAGCTCCTCGACGCTGCTGCCAGCTTTGACGACGAGCTCATGGAGAAGATCCTCATGGAGGAGGACTTCACCGTCGAGGAGCTCAAGGCCGCTCTGCGCAAGGGCGTTCTGGCCAACGAGCTCAACCTCGTCTTCGTGGGCTCCGCCTACAAGAACAAGGGCGTTCAGGAGCTGCTCGACGCTGTCGTCGACTACCTGCCCAGCCCGCTCGACGTTGAGGCCGTCACCGGTACCGATCCGGACACCGGCGAGGAGATCCAGCGTCATCCTTCCTTCGACGAGCCCTTCTCCGGCCTGGTCTTCAAGATCATGACCGACCCGTTCGTCGGTAAGCTCACCTACGTCCGCGTTTACTCCGGCCGCGCCGAGTCCGGCTCCTACGTGGTCAACGCTTCCAACGGTCAGCGCGAGCGCCTCGGCCGCATCCTCGAGATGAACGCCGCCGAGCGTATCGACCGTGACGACGCTGCCGCCGGCGACATCGTCGCTTGCGTCGGCTTCAAGAACTCCACCACCGGTGACACCCTGTGCGAAGAGGGCAAGGAGATCGTCCTCGAGAAGATCGAGTTCGCTAAGCCCGTTATCGACGTTGCCATCGAGCCCAAGACCAAGGCCGAGCAGGACAAGATGTCCCTCGCTCTGACCAAGCTCGCCGAGGAGGACCCGACCTTCCAGGTGTCCACCAACCACGAGACCGGCCAGACCATCATCGCCGGCATGGGTGAGCTGCACCTCGAGATCATCGTCGACCGTCTGCTCCGCGAGTTCAAGGTTGACGCTAACGTTGGTAAGCCCCAGGTTGCCTACCGCGAGACCGCTGGTCACGACGTCGAGAAGGCTGAGGGCAAGTTCGTCCGTCAGTCCGGCGGTCGCGGTCAGTACGGCCATGCCGTCATCAAGCTCGAGAAGATGGAGGAGGGCTTCGGCTACGAGTTCGTCAACGCTATCGTCGGCGGTGTCGTGCCCAAGGAGTACATCCCGTCCATCGACAAGGGCATCCAGGAGGCCCTGAACACCGGTGTTATCGCCGGCTTCCCGGTCCTCGACGTTAAGGTCACCCTGTTCGACGGTTCTTACCACGAGGTCGACTCCTCCGAGGCCGCCTTCAAGATCGCCGGTTCCATGGCTATCAAGGACGCCCTCAGGAAGTCCGATCCGCAGCTGCTCGAGCCGATCATGGCTGGGGAGGGCGGGCCCCCCCCGCACGACCAGGGAGCTC
>USNA01000210.1 GCA_900555955.1 uncultured Collinsella sp.
CTGCGCAGATCGTCTGCCTGTTGTGCTGCTCGACCGCGACGTTGCCGACGGCGGTGTCGATCTGGTGACATCTAACAACCGTGAGCTGGTCGCTGGCTTGGTAGACGAGCTCGCCGCCGCTGGCAGCGAGCGCCTGTGCCTGCTCACCGAGGCAAGCGACGACAGCCCCGTGCGTCGCGAGCGTGCCGAGGCCTTTGCCGACGAACTTTCGCGACGCGGCCTTGCGGGTGAGGTCGTCACTCTGGCCGACGGTGGCGCCTCGGGCGTCGGCCGCTTGGACGAGACCATCCGCGGCTATGCAGGCAAAAAGCTCGGCCTCATTGCTGTCAACGGCCTGGTCTTCCTGCGTCTGACCGAGGCGCTGGCGCAGCTTGGTCCCTCGCTGCCGGCGGGGCTCAAAATCGCGACGTTTGACGACTACCCCTGGAACCATGTGCTCTTTGGCGGCGTGACCACGGCCGCGCAAGACACCCTTACCATCGCCGAGCGCGTGGTCGAGCGCCTCTCCGAGCGCATTGACGTTGTTACCACTACGGTGGGCGAGGCCGCAAAGCTGGCGCCCAAACGCATCGAGATTCCCGGCCACATCGAACATCGCGCATCAACCTCGCGCTAACCATTCGTTCGCAACTGCCTGTTCACACACGTTTTTTGAGCGCTTGATACGCTTTAACCCTGCGGAAACATTTTTCTGCGATAGTATCTGCGATATAGACCAGTCGAAACCCGCCCGAAAGAAAGGGGAGCGACATGAACCAGCAGAACATCGATTACGTACTCCGCTCCGTAGAGCAGCGTGACATCCGCTTTGTACGTCTGTGGTTTGTCGACATTCTCGGCCGCCTCAAGAACTTTGCCATTAGCCCCGAGGACCTCGAGGTCGCTTTTGAGGAGGGTATTGGCTTTGACGGCTCCGCCATCGAGGGCTTTGCCACGCCCGAGGAAGCCGACATGCTGGCGTTTCCCGATGCTTCGACCTTCCAGATTTTGCCGTGGCGCCCGAGCCACAACGGCGTCGCCCGCGTGTTCTGCGATGTGTGCACCCCCGACCGCAAGCCGTTTGCCGGCGACCCGCGCGATGCCCTGCGCCGCATGTTCTATAAGGCCGAGAAGGCTGGCTACCTGCTCAACGTGGGCGCCGAGCTGGAGTATTACTACTTCCCCGACGAGCACACCCCCGAGCCGCTCGACAACGTGGGCTACTTCGATCTTTCGGTGAGCGATGCCGCTCGCGACCTGCGCCGCAACACGGTCCTCACGCTCGAGAAGATGTCCGTGCCCGTGGAGTACACCTTCCACGCCGCCGGCCGCTCGCAGCACGGCATGAGCCTGCGCCACGCCGAGGCCCTGAGCATGTCCGACGCCATCACCACGGCCAAACTCATCATTAAGCAGCAGGCTTACGAGAGCGGGTGCCACGCCTCCTTTATGCCCAAGCCGTTGGCGGGCGAGGACGGCAGCGCTATGTTCCTGTGCCAGTCGCTATTCGACCACGACGGCAACAACGTCTTTTGGGGCGAGGACGACGAGAAGTACCACCTCTCCGATATCGCCAAGCACTACATGGCCGGCATCTTGGCGCACGCGCGCGAGATCAGCGCCATCACCAACCCCACGGTCAACTCGTACAAACGCATCACCACGGGTGGCGACTCCGTGCCGCAGTATGCCACGTGGGGCCTGCGCAATCGTGCGAGCATGGTCCGCATCCCGGTCTACAAGCCCGGCAAGCAGCTGTCCACGCGCATCGAGCTGCGCAGTCCCGACCCCATGGCCAACCCGTACCTGGTCAACGCCGTCACGCTGGCGGCTGGTCTGGACGGTATCGAGCGCAAGCTGGAGCTCCCGCCCGAGGCCACGGCCGAGACGCTTAAGCTCACCGACCGTCAGATGCTCGAGGCCGGCTACACGCCGCTGCCGCGCTCGCTCAAAGAGGCGCTCGACGTGTTTGAGGACTCGCAGTTTATGAAGGATGCCCTCGGCGAGCACATCCACAGTTTCTTCCTTAAAAAGAAGCGCGACGAGTGGCATAAGTTTGAGTCCACGATTACCGAGTGGGAGATCAAGCACTACCTGGCGAACTCCTAATCGCGCTGGCTTGTTCCAGTACGATTGAGCTCATTTCCTTGGAGGCCGATATGTCCGAAAAGAGTGCCCTGTTCATGGCGCGCACGACGCGCTTCCACGAGTTTGCCCGCAGCTTGACGACCACCTTGGGTGTCGAGGTGAGCCTGGCCACCCCCGATTCGCCGACTGCGGCGCACGACTTTGACCTGCTGATCCTCGATTCCGATGGCATCCGCAGCGACCGCATCGATCAGATTGCCAAGTGGCTTGACGATCGCGGCGGCGTCCCCATGCTGGTGATCGTCGACGACGAGGCGCTCGGCACCCTGCGCCTGCCGAATCACGCGCATGCCGACTTTGTATGCCCCACGGCGACGCCCAACGAGCTTAAGGCTCGCGCGCAGCGCCTGATGGGCGAGGAAGAGACCGTCGCCGCCGACGATGTGCTCAACATCGATAACCTCGAGATTAACCTGGCTACCTACCAGGTGACGCTCGATAACGAGCCCATCGACCTGACGCTGATGGAGTATTCGCTGCTGAGCTTTTTGGCGACGCACCCCAACCGTGCCTACAGCCGCGAGGTGCTGCTGCACCGCGTGTGGGGCTTTGAGTACTGCGGCGGTACGCGTACCGTCGACGTGCACATCCGACGCATCCGCTCCAAGGTGGGCCCGCAGATCGCGGCACACATCACCACCGTCCGCGGCGTGGGTTATCTGTTTAAGGACTAGATTTCCACCACAAAGGGGACAGGCACCTTTGTGGTGGTATTGACGCAGGTGCGGGTTCCTTTCGGGCCTGCAACAGAACTTAAGCCTTCCTAAAAGATTGCGTTCTCATACACGTATGCCCGCATATTGGGGTACAACTCAACGTGAACAATGATGGCCCGCCACATGTTTGGCGGGCCTTTGGTTATTAGACGAAAGGATCGCAGCCATGAGCGAGAACGATTCCCAGCGTCCTCAGGATGCGGGCAATGCCGGCGATACTCAGCAGCAGCCGCGCGGGCAGGTGGAG
>USNA01000211.1 GCA_900555955.1 uncultured Collinsella sp.
CTTTTTTGCTCCAATGCCCGGCGCCGCGACTCGTCCGCCCGCCTGCAGACGTTCGACAATGGCAAAGTCGGCGCTATCGGCGCCCACGCTCACGTCGAGCGTCGTGACCCAAAAGCCGCGTCGCGCGTGCTCGGCATCGCGCGGGTCGTCGCGGCGAATGTGCCGCTCCAGGTTCTGCGTGCTGTTGCCGGCAATCACCACGGCGACGCCCGCCCGCCGCGCGCAGTCAATCGACTCGCGCGTAACCGGGCAGGCGTCGGCATCAATAAACAGCGTTCGCGGCATCTAGTGCACCAGCTTGCCAAAGCGGATAGCGCGAATAATCAGCGTCACGCCAAACACCAGGAGCGCGGCGCCGCTAAAGATGACGAGCATCTTTGCCGACCACAGTGGATAGATAAACACGAACATGCCGGCGATGATGGAGAGCGCGCCGCTCAGGATGGCAAGGGCGCGGTTAGACGAAAGCTCGGACTCCAGAATGGACATGACACCTTCGACGATCCAGCCAAAACCGGCCACGACCACCACGAGCGTGGTGAGCGTCGCGGTCGAGAAGGCCTGGTTGCGCAGGATTATGACGCCGCCCAGAATGATGAGCAGGTTGGAGATGATGCTCGTGACGCGCCAGCCGGCGGGCAGCAGCGGCTCAAAAATGGCAGTGAACAGCCTGATGGCTGCCGTAATTATAAAGTAGAAGCCCAGGACGGTCGTCAGGAAGACGAGGGACTTGGCGGGTGCAAACAGCAGCGCGATGCCGGCAAGCAGCGCGATGACGCCCGTGACGGCGTAGATCCAGCGCACGGCCTTGATTGCCTTGCCTGCCATGCTTTTCTCGTCAAATCCAAACAGATTCGACTGCTGGTCGTCGTTCTTAAAGATGCCCATGAGGTCTCCTTTCCGCACGGCGTTTGCCGTCATTGTTGTTTTTGCGGCGTATGCCGCAGTTGCTACAACAAGTATCGCCTAAAGGCACCGGCGTATGGGTCGGGGAGGGCGAAGTGTAACCCAAAGGTCCCGATTTGTTCTCGTTGTTCCCCATGTCGCGTTTTTCTATTCAACAGGTGTAGAACATTGCGGCCCTGTTCGTTATTGCCTGCGTTTTAAGTTAGATTTTCCTAAGAACAATTGCCTTGTATTGGGGGTCTCTATGAACGAAGCTGTTCCCGCGGCGCCGTCGAGCGTGGAGTTGATGGCAAAGCAAGGTTGCGAAAAGCTCGGTCTGGAATCGTTTGACGCGCTGGTCCGTCGTGCCCGCACATGCCGTCGATTTGACGAGTCCATGCGCGTACCGCGCGAGTTTTTGCTTGAGCTGGCAGAGCTGGCGCACCTGGCTCCCTGCGGCGTCAATGCTCAGCGCCTGCGTTTTCATGTGGTGAGCGGTGCCGAGGACTGTGCTCGCGTGTTTGACGAGCTTGCATGGGCCGGCGCGCTCAAGGACTGGGCAGGCCCTGCCGAGGGCGAGCGTCCGACCGGCTACATCGCAGTTCTTGCTGAGCGCACCGTTCCCGGCAAGCCCGCCGCGCCTATCACCGAGGTTGACACGGGCATCGCGGCTCAGACGATGATGCTCGCCGCGCGCAGCGCAACGCCCGAGGTGGCGGCTTGCATGTTCAAGGCCTTTACGCCCCACGCGATCGATGCGATGGGGCTCGACGGCGACAAGTATGAGCTCAAGCTGATCATGGCGTTTGGCGTTCCGGCCGAGACGCAGGTGATCGATGCGATCGACTCCAACCCGGATGGCTCCATCAATTATTGGCGCGACGAGGAGCAGGTGCATCACGTGCCCAAGCGCCCGCTCGCCGACGTACTGGTGTAGTTGAGCGTCGCCGCGGCGTGATCCGGCGGTAAACCACCACAAAGGGGCCCGTCCCCTTTGTGGTGGTACGAGGGGAGGGCATGTGGCCGATCTGTATTTGGTGCGGCATGGGCAGACCGAGCTCAATGTGCAGAACATTTTGCAGGGCTGGCACGATTCGCCGCTTACGGCGCGCGGGCGCGAGCAGGCACTGGCGACGCGCGCGGCGTTTGAGGCGCGCGGCATCTCCTTTGACCATGCGTATTCGTCTCCGTTGGGTCGGGCACGCCACACGACCGAGCTTATTGTTGGTGAGGGCCGTTCCATAGAGCTGGTCGATGACCTGCGCGAGTGGCATTTGGGATCGTTGGAGGGCACATCAAACCGCGAGATGCCGGCGCAACCCTGGGGCGATTATCCGGTCGCCTTTGATGGCGAGTCGGAAAGTGAGCTTCGCGCACGTATGGTCGCGGCGCTGTCTCGTATTATGGCTCGGCCTCGGCACGACTGCGTGCTGGCCGTTTCCCACGGCTCTGCCTGTCAGGAGTTTCTTGAGTATGTGGCCGGCGGGGGAGGACAGCCCGACAACGGTGCCGTGCTTCATTTTAGCTATTGTGATGGGGCGTTTTCGCTCCTTGATTGGTAACGAGCGAAAGGACCCCCCTATGAATAAAGATCTGTATCTGGTCCGTCATGGACAGACGATATTCAACCTTAAGCGCATCATTCAGGGTTGGAGCGATTCGCCACTCACGCAGCTTGGTTGCGACCAGGCGGTGCGCGCCGGTATGTTCTTGCGTGCGCGCGGCATCGAACCCGATCATGCCTACACCTCCACACTGCACCGCACCGAGCAGACTATCGCCAACCTGTGGCCGGGCCTTGCCTACGAGCGCCTTGATGGCCTGCGCGAGTGGTTTTTTGGCGACTTTGAGGCCGAGCGCGTGATGCTCATGCCCGAGCGCCCATGGCGCGACTTCTACCGCCAGTTTGGCGGCGAGGGCCAGATGCAGGTGCGCGAGCGCATGGTGGCGACGTTAACCGATCTTATGCGAAGTCCGGACCATTCGTGCGTGCTTGCGGTGAGCCATGCCTCAGCCATCAAGGAATTTTTGGACCACGTGAGGGGCGCGGCGGCCGACGAACGAGAGCGCGTGCCGGGCAACTGTTCGGTGCTGCATTTTGCATTTGACGATGCAGCCGATACGTTTGATCTGGTCGAAGTCTTTACACAGGAAGATTATGCGCACGAACTGGGGCTTGAGCCGCTCGTGGCTGCCGCGGG
>USNA01000212.1 GCA_900555955.1 uncultured Collinsella sp.
CATTTTGGCTGGCCCCCCGTTGGGCCACGGGCAACCGCCGCCAATATCATTTCCAACCGTTTTGTGCTTCCCTACACGTCTGGCGCGGTGTGCAACAAGTCCTCTGTTGCCGCCATGCTCGGTGTCATGGACAACGTTGCCCCCTATCAGGGCGAAAACGAGTTCCCCGACGATATTCCATTCGATACCTATTTTGGCGAGCAGAAGCGTCGCGCCGAGGAAATGGCGCGCGCGGCGGCCGAGTATGCCGCGGCCCAGCAGCAAAACGACTACGGCAACACCATTGAATATGAGGAGCCTTCCTACGACGAGGACGAGTTTGGCCAGCCGGTGGCGCCTGCCGATGTACCCGAGCAGGACGAGGCTTTTGATGGACAGATCGATGGTTTTGAGGGTGCCTCTGCCGACGAGACGCTGATCGGCGTTATCGCCCCCGAGGCTCAAGACCAGACTGCCCAGGCCGAAGTGTCCACCGAGGAACAGTCTGCCGCCGAGCCGGCGGAGGAGCCTGCGGTGGTCGAAGCCGCCGAGCCCAAGCTCTATCGCAATGCCGCCGGCAATATCCGCTTTGGTTCGGATGCTATCCGTGCGCTCGGCATGCTTCCCGAGTCCTGCACGCTCGATTACGAAGAGGGCGAGGAGCCGACGTTTGAGCCCGCGCCCCAGCCCGATCCGGTCGTGGCTGCGCAGCCCGATGAGGCCAATGCCGTCGAGACGGAAGCCGATGCGGAGACTGCTATCGATCCCGCAGCCGGTCTGGACGTCATGGCGCCTGCCCCGGCGCCCGAGGAGCTCGATAATACCGAGGACGACTACGATGCGTATCCGCAGCGCGTGTCCTATGAGAGTGACACCGATTTCTCGGCCGAGCTTCCCTCGACAACGCCCCATGCCGATATCGCTTCCGCGTTCTCCTCGATTGGTGCCAGCGCTTCTAGCTTCTTTAAGGGCGCCTTTGCGAAGGGCAAGAAGTTCGTCGACGACTTTGAGGAAAAGCGTGCCGCTGACCGCGAGGCCGCCGAGCGGGAGGCCATCGCCCAGCAGCAGGCCGCCGAGGCCGAGCGTGAGCGTGCGGCACAGGAGTTCGAGCAGAGCGAGGCCGAGCAGCCGGAGCCTGTCGATGTTGCCGACGCCACGACGTCCTTCGAGGCTCCGCAGCCGACATCCGCTGACGTTGCCGAGGCTCTTGGGAGCCTTGAGGCGCAGCAGCCGGTCGATGGCACCATGTCATTCGATGCCACGATGACGTTTGAGAAGCAGGGCACCGCAATTGCCGAGCCCCTTCCCATCTCCGATGATGCCCAGGACGTCGCCGATGATTCGGTTGTTGACGAGGCCGATTCCGTTGAGGCCAGCGCACCCGAGCAGGTCGAGGCTCCTGCTATGAAGCAGGAGTCCCCTGCGATTGACGAGGCTCCCAAGACGGATGAGTCCAGGCCTTATTCTACGCAGATCTTTACCATGCCCGCGCCGAGCGACCCCGGTGCCACGGTGGCCAATGTCGCTCCCACGCAGGACGAGACAGTTGACTCCCTCATGGCGCAGATTTCGTCTCAGGTGCCTCCGCGCCAGCATATGAATATCCCCGATCCGGCCTCCGCGCCTGCGCCATCTTCGTCGCCGCTGGCCTCGGTCCCCGATTCGTCGCTGCCTTCGATGCAACAGGCCAACGTCGCATCCCGCACGTCGCTGTTCGATCTTCCCGATCCTTCGGCACAGACAAATGATCCCTTTGCGACGGCGCAGGGTCCCGAGCCCACATCGGCACCGGTCGCGACCCCCATGCCCATCTCCTCGGGCGCACAGCCGCTCGAGACCATCTCGGCTCCCGCCTCGCCGGTCACCCATGGGCGCCAAGCCGCAGAAGCGTGGCCTGGGTGGCTTGTTCGGTCGCAAAAAGAAGAACGAGCAGGACAGCATGAGCGACTGGCTGGGCGTCGAAGACGATTACGATGCCAAGAAGTCTGGCCGCGGCATTGGCTCGTGGGATAACTTCGAGGATGACGACGACGGTTGGAAGGGCGGCGCCACCTCTTCCGATGGCGCTTCTGCCGAGGATATGCTCTCGGCCGTTGCCTCCATGGGTGACGATGAGCTGCTCGGCCACGATATCTGGTTCGTCGCAACGGGCGCGTCCGATTGCGACGGCGCCGGCATGAGGGCGTTTTTGGCCTCGCATCGTGACAAGCTCCGCGGTGTGTTCTTCATCAACCTCGAGTCTATTGGTGCTGGCAGGCTTTCGGTGGTGACGGTCGAGGGCGAGCAGCAGCTGTTTAAGGGCGATCGCCGCATCATGAATCTTGTCAGCAAGGTGTGTAAGTCGTTCCACGTCGATTGTGGTGCATTCGAGATGCCCTATGCAAAAACCGATGCATCCGCAGCGCTCGAGGCGAGCCGTCGCGCCCTTACGATCGCCGGTGTGGACGGCCCGCGCCTTGCCTGCGCTCGCACCGAGGATGATCTGCCGTACAACGTCAATCCGACCAATATCGCTACGGTGTCCGAGGTCGTGACCGAGGTCATTCGTCGTTCGTAGACAGACCCGCTAAGGAGTCAGCGTGTTTTCGTACATCAAGCGTCATTGGCCCATCTATCTGATTTTGACCCTGATCGCTATCGCATTGGGTTTTGGGGCCGCGTATGTCGTTGGCGTTAAGGGCTCGACGCCCGAGACGACAATGAACGAAGAGGTGGAGCAAGAGCAAAGGTTGGGTGCCGACGGTATTTCCGAGTCCGATCAGGCAGCCATCGATGGCGGTTCGTCATCTGCTGAATAGCCGATTCATCGTTTATGCCCAAGGCGGGCGAGCCGGGAGACTGGCTCGCCCGCTTTTTCATCGTGCTAGCGCTTCTTTGAGGCTGACCTAAGGCGAGCGAACCATATGGCTGCAGTGCCCGAGGTCAGGAGCGCGGTGATGCATGCGGCGACGGTAGCAGACCCCGTTGCCGGCAGGTTCTGAGGCAGGGCACATCGTTGAATGACGCGGTCCTCATCATGCGCCTCGAGTTTATCGCCACCGCCGTTGCGGCAAAGATAGACGCGCGCGCTGGTGGCAAGAGCGGCTTGGCAAGCAGATAT
>USNA01000213.1 GCA_900555955.1 uncultured Collinsella sp.
TCCCCATCGTGGGATCGCTGCGCAACAACACGGCGACGTCTGCCGCCGGCACCTGCGAGATGGCGCGCCACGGCATCGCGCGCATTGTCGAGCACAAGATCGTCGGGGTGTCGGAGGACGGTTCGTCCGTTACCTACGAGCTCACCGACACGCCCGAGTCTCTCAAGGCGTTCCCGTTCCACTTTAAGCTCAACATGACCTATGCCCTGACCGGCGACGCCACCCTCACGCAGACCTTTGCCGTCACCAACACCGGCGACGTGGACCTGCCGTTCTCGGTGGGCGGCCACCCCGCATTTAACGTGCCCGCCCCCGGTGCCGAGGACGAGGCGTTCGAGGATTACGAGCTGGCGTTTACCGAGGCTTGGACTAACGAGGCCCCCGTCATCACGCCCGATGGCCTTATGACGTTCGAGGGTAGCTACAAGGCTCCCGATAACTCGGACGTGCTGCCCATCACGCACCGCAGCTTCGATAACGACGCCATCATGTTCACCGATACTCCGGGCTCCACGCTCACGCTGCGCGGCCGCAAGTCGGGCCACGGCGTCAAGATCGACTTTGAGGGCTTTAAGTACATCGGCGTGTGGTCTGCCGCCAACGACGCTCCGTTTGTGGCGCTCGAGCCCTGGACCGGTCACACCACCATGGACACCGAGGACGACGTCTTTGAGCACAAGGTCAACACCATTACGCTGGCGCCGGGTGCCACCGATAAACGTAGCTTTAGCGTCACCTTGCTCTAGAGGTTCCGCCGCTCGGTCGATGCTGCGCGCCGTCCAGAGCGATAATTTGTCATTCAAAAGGCAAGGCATAGACCTTCTGGTCATGCCCTGCCTTTTTCATGCCACTTGTTCGCTCTGGACGTCGCTCGCCGGCATTGCCAAAACATCGACGTCCCCAATGACTACCGTGTGTCTATTAATTTTTCGAGCTTGTGCTGCGCTGCTGGTCGCTGGCGTATATCCTGTTAAGTCGTCAGCATACGATTCAACAGGGAAGGCAGATTATGCATTCTCCCCATCAACGCGACGCGCATCCACAGCCGGTATGCAGCCGTCGCATCTTTTTGGGTAGCGCCCTCGCTGCGAGCGCTTCCGTCGTCGCCGGCGTGCTCGCCGGCTGCCAGCGCCCCTCCACGCTCAAGGTGGTTCAGCCCACGACGGGCGGCGGTCGCGACGACCTGTCCGATTCCGTTATCGGCAAGGACAAGATCCGCATCGGTATGGAGGCGGCCTACGCCCCGTACAACTGGCAGGTCTCCGAGGCCAGCGAGTTCACCATTCCCATCGACAACGTGCAGGGAGCCTACGCCGATGGCTACGACGTGCAGATCGCCAAGATCGTCTGCAAGGCCCTCGGTGGCGAGCCCGTCGCCGTCAAGCAGAGCTTCTCGGGCCTTATCGATTCGCTCAACAACGGCCAGATCGACCTCATCATCGCCGGTATGAGCGCCACGCCCGAGCGTGAGGAGTCGGTCGGTTTCTCCGACCCGTACTTCATTGGCTACTTTGGCCTGTTCGTAAAAGAGGGTTCTCCCTACCAAAACGCCACCAAGCTCAGCGATTTTAGCGGTGCCACGGTACTCGGCCAAAAGGACACCATGCTCGATACCGTCATCGACGAGATCCCGGGCGTTGTCCACAAGAACCCGGTCGATTCGGTTCCCACGGTGTTTTCGAACCTGCTGCAGGGCACGTGCGACGCCGTGACCTACAACACCGAGAACGAGAAGGGCTATATGGCCCAAAATCCCGGTATCGTCCCCATCCATTTTGCCGAGGGCGAGGGCTTTAAGCAGGAGGTCGCGGCAAACGTCGGCTGCCGCAAGGGCTCGGACAAGCTGCTTAAGCTCATCGACAAGACACTCAAGGGCATTAGCCAAGAGGAGCGCGACCAAATGTGGGACGCGTGCCTCGATCGTCAGCCGGCATAGGGAGGCAGCATGAAAACCATCAATCGTCTGGCCTCCTTTATCAAGGCCGACCACCGTTATGTGTACCTGGGCACGAGCGTCATCGCGGCGCTCGGCCTGGCGTTTAGTCAGCGCAATCCCACACCGCTGAGCTTCTTAGCCCCCACCGGTATCTTCCAGGATTGCCTATGGGCGATTCTTTGGGTCTGGATTGTCGTGTCGGCGGCGGCGCTTGTCACTAAACTCATGCATTGGAATGACTATCGCGAAAAGTCGCCGTTCGCATCCGAGCGTTTCCGCCACGGCGCGCGCCTGGGCAGCTACGTCGTGGTCGCCATCGCGGCGATCTTTTTCGTGGACCGCTGCGTCATGTCGTTTATCGACCTGGTGCAGGTGAGCATTGTCTCGGATTCCAACCCTAGCGACTTTTTGTCGAGCCTGGTCTACATGACCTACAAGAGCGGGGACTTCTTTGTCCGCGGTATCGAGATCACCATCGCGCTTGCCACCTTCGGTACCGTCATCGCATTCTTCCTGGCGCTGCTCTTTGTGTTCCTGCGTATTCAGACCTTCGATCGCGTGGACAACGACCTCACGCGCTTCTTTAAGAGTATCGGCCGCGGCTTTGCGACCATCTACTCCACCATCGTGCGCGGCACGCCCATGATGGTCCAGGGCCTGCTCATCTATTACGCGGGCTTCACCGTTTTGCGCGGCATGGGCTTCGAGACCGCCCAGGCCAACCAGATCTGGAGTACCTTCACCGCCGGCCTCGTCACCATCTCGCTCAACTCCACCGCCTACATGATGGAGGTCCTGCGCAGCGGCATCGAGTCCATCGACCCCGGCCAGGCCGAGGCAGCGCGCTCGCTGGGTCTTTCGCAGTGGCAAGCCATGCGCAAAGTCGTGTTCCCCCAGGGCATTAAAAACGCGATTCCGGCGCTCACCAACGAGCTCATCATCAACATCAAGGACTCGTCGGTGCTCTCGGTCATCGGCGTGTTCGACCTCATGTACGCCACCACCACCGTCGCCGGCGTGTACTACCGCCAGATGGAGGTCTACTGCGTGGCGCTCGTGGTCTACCTGATCCTGACGCTTGTGGCGAGCCGCCCGCTCGAAACCTTTAGGAAGGTCG
>USNA01000214.1 GCA_900555955.1 uncultured Collinsella sp.
CACGGCCAGGTCGTCTTTACCTGGACCACCAAGGTTCAGGCCGAGCGCATCATCGTCGTCGACAACGCTGCCGCCAACGATGACATCAAGAAGGGCGCTCTTAAGCTGGCCAAGCCCCAGGGCGTGCGCCTGAACGTCTTCACCGTCGAGCGTGCCCTCGCCAAGATGGACAAGCTCAACACCCTCGGCGAGCGCGTCATGTTCGTCTTTGGCAACACTGCCGAGATGCTGCAGTTCTGCCAGGGCTACAAGCTCGACGCCATCAACCTGGGCGCCACCGCCAACCACGACGGTGCCGATCAGGTCGGCGGCAAGGACAGCTCCGTCTTCCTCGACGCCAACCAGAAGGCCGACGTCAACCAGCTGCTCGACATGGGCATCAAGCTCTACGTCCAGCAGACCCCTACGTATCAGAGCGTCGACATCGACGCCAAGCTGTAATCAACCAGGCTTTTGCCTGACTGAAAGGAGAAGGGTATGAATACGTTCATCAGTGCGGTGCTCGTCGGCCTCGTCGGCGTGTTCTGCATGTGGGACTCCCGCCTGCTCGGTCGTCTTAACTTCGAGCAGCCCCTCGTTGGCGCTACGCTCGTCGGTCTGCTGCTGGGCGATGTGCCCACCGGCCTTGCCGTCGGTGCCGCCGTCGAGCTCGTGTCCATGGGCCTGGTGCAGGTCGGCGCCGCCGTTCCGCCCGATATGGTCCTGGGCGGCATCGTGGCCGCTGCCTTTGCGTGCCTGACCGATGCTTCCGCCGAGACCGCCATGACGATCGCCATCCCGGTCGCCGTCCTGGGTCAGCTCCTCGGCATCGTGTTCCGTTCCATCATCGCCGCCCTCACCCATGTGGCAGATAGCGCGATCGATAACGGAAAGTTCAAGACCGCCTACCGTATGCACATCTGCGCCGGCTCCGGTCTGTACGCCGTCATGTACTTCCTGCCGATCTTCCTCGCCGTCTTTGTTGGCACCGACCTGGTCCAGGCCATCGTCAACATGGTTCCCGAGTGGCTGTCCACTGGTCTGAACGTTTCGACCAAGATCATGACCGCCTACGGCTTGGCCCTGCTGCTCACCATGATGATCAAGAAGGGTATGACTCCGTTCCTGTTCATCGGTTTCCTGCTCGCCGCTTACCTCAACCTGTCCGTCATCGCGGTCGCTCTGATCGGTGTGTGCCTGGCTGTCGTCTTCATGGGCTTCAAGTTCAACGGTTCCCATGCAGCCGCCGGTGTCGATTCCGACTACGATCCGCTCGAAGACGACGAAGACTAAGGAGGAACACACTATGGCAACCGCAACCAAGGACGTGTCCCTGAACAAGAAGGTCAGCCAGTTCTTCTGGCGCTCCTGGGCCATCCAGGCCTCTTGGAACTACGAGCGTCAGATGAACATGGGCTTCCTCTACGGCATGGTTCCCACGCTCGATCGCCTCTATCCGGATGAGTCCGACCCCAAGCAGCTCGCTGCTAAGAAAGAGGCTTACCACCGTCACATGGCGTTCTACAACTGCACCCCGCAGACGAGCGCTTTCATCCTGGGCCTCGCCGCCTCCATGGAGGAGGAGTACGCCAAGGATCCCGAGAACTTCGATCCCGATTCGATCAACGCGGTCAAGACCTCCCTCATGGGTCCGCTTTCCGGCATCGGTGACTCCTTCTTCCAGGGCACCATCCGCGTTATCGCCTTTGGTCTGGGCGTTCAGCTGGCTCAGCAGGGCTCCATCATGGGCCCGATCCTGGCCATGCTCATCTCCATCGTCCCCGCTGTGCTGATCACTTGGTTCGCAGCCAAGATGGGCTATCAGGGCGGCCACGAGTACCTGAGCAAGCTTCAGGGCGGCGACCTCATGGAGAAGCTCATGTATGTCTGCGGCATCGTGGGTCTTATGTCCGTGGGCGGCATGATCGCCACGCTGATCGGCGCCACCACCCCGCTGCAGTTCGCTGACGGCACCGTTGTGATCCAGGACATCCTGGACGGCATGATGCCCCAGATGATCTCCCTTGGCCTCACCGGCCTTATGTACTGGCTCATCAAGAAGAACGTCAACACCGGTTGGCTTCTCGTGATCGCCATCGTGGGCGGCATCGCCCTCTCCGCGGCCGGCATCCTGGCCTAGTCGCGACCAAGCGTCCAACCGCTTTCCCCCGGGGGCCTGCCTGGCATCCCATACCCCAGGCAGGCTTCCATCCCTATACGTGACAAAGGGCAGTCCCTTTGTCACATCCTCAACGGGCCGGCGACTCGGTCCAAATCACGGTAACCCTGCGTGCGCCCGGCAATGTGGCGCCGCAAAAATCGAAAGGAATGTGTCAGATGTACGAGATCGACCTTAACCTCCCTAAGCAGATCGTCGCTGACGTCCTGTCCAACCACGAGATCCACAGCGTCGCCTTCGTCGGCTGCGGCGCTTCCATGTCCGACCTGTACCCCGCCAAGTACTTCCTGGCCAACAACACGGACAAGCTGAACGTTCAGATCTTCACTGCTAACGAGTTCAACTACGACACGCCCTCCTGGGTCAACGAGCACACCTTCGTGATCACCTGCTCCCTCGGTGGCTCCACGCCCGAGACCGTCGAGGCCAACAAGACCGCCAAGAAGCACAACTGCCCGGTCGTCTCCCTCACCAACAAGGCTGGCTCCGCTCTGACCGTCGACGCTGACTACGTCATCGTTCACGGCTTCCACGCCAACTTCGCTGCCAAGTGCGAGAAGCCCGGCTACGCCATCGCTCTTGCTGTCGAGATCCTTCAGCAGACCGAGGGCTATGACCACTACGAGGACATGATCACCGGCCTCACCAACGTCTTCGAGCTCTGCGAGAACGCCGCTCAGCACTGCAAGAAGCTCGCCAAGAAGTTCGCCGAGGACTTCAAGGACGACAAGATGATCTACTTCATGGCTTCCGGTGCCTCCGAGAAGATGGCTTATTCTAACGCCGCCTTCCTGTTCACCGAGATGCAGTGGATCGACGCCGCCGCCTACAACACCGGCGAGTACTTCCACGGCCCGTTCGAGGTTTCCA
>USNA01000215.1 GCA_900555955.1 uncultured Collinsella sp.
CGATGGCTGCCGTGATCCAGGCACTTGGGGTTATCCGCCTCCGCCGTTGCGGCAAAGATCGACGCGCGCGCTGTTGGCAAGTGCGGTTTGGGGCGTATAGGACGACGTTGCCTGCATATGCACGACTGCGCCTCGGGCATCCGAGTTAAGGGCCGCCTTGGCATCGTCAAGATCGTCGTGTTCGTCTTTAAGGTCATCCCGGGTCCAAGAGCCCGCCCCGCTTCTGGTTGTAAAGTCGGCGGCCACCGCACCGTATTCAAAACGGATTCCCGTGATGACGGCGTCGTCTGTAAGATCAAGCTCTTTCGTGTCGAGCGTGACGGACTTGTCCGTCGGGATATCTGCTTTCCATAGGTGCCACCCGTCGTAATCGACGAGACGCACATCGTCGCCCAGCAGCTTTGTAACCTCTTCTGTTTCGAGCCAAGGATTGCTGTGCCCGTCGTCAAGCGTTGCATTGACCTGCTTGCCCGTATCGCCTGTTCCTGCCGGAGACGTTCGATACCACACATTGCACAGCCCGTTTAGATCACCGACCGCAATAGGGGTTTCAACGGCAACAAGTTTCGCTGTGCCATCTTTGGCGCACTCAAGGTCGTCGGTGATGGTCAACTCGTCGACCCAGGTGCTCGACTCATTTTTGGCGTCGATGGTATAGGAGAAGGCGCCTTGCGTGTTGGCCCGTGCTTTGGCTCGGTTTTTTCCGTCGCCGTTGGCAACGAGTTTGCTTACGACTGGCTGTGCAATCTCTTGGCGCTTATCGATGCTTCCCCTGATCTCGATGGGGGTATCCTTCATGGCTACGGTTTGAACTTCTCCCGTGGCCTTTACTTCAAACGTTATCTCTTCGGCGAGGTCGTAGGTACGCGGAGACATCGTTTCGCGCAGGGTGTAGGTGCCGGGTGAAAGGTGCTCAATGTGGTGCGGTTTGCCGGATGAAGTCCAAGAATCGATTTCGTTGCCATTGGAGTCGCAGAGGACAAGCTCGGCGCCTGTCACTTCCTGACCTCCGCACGCGTCGACTTTGGAGACATCGATCTTGGTGTAGTCGTTGGAAACGTCAAGGTGTACTTCGATCACGGGTGTTTGCTGGTCAGCGTACGACAACTTCACGGTATGTGGGGTCGGGTTGAGCAGATAACCTTCGGGCGCCTGCGTCTCGACGACCTCGTAGGTGGCGGTACCACATCCCAGTGAAGGAAGGTCGACTCGCGCATGTCCCCGTTCGTCGGTTGTAGCGGTGGCGACGGTTTCGCCATCCAGGGCGACGATGCTGCCGTCGGTTCGCACGATGTCGCCGTCAGCGCGGATGTCAAACGTGGCTCCAGCGAGGGTGTGCCCATCTACGGCATCCGTCTTAATGATTTCGATGCTTCCGGTTGCGGCGTCGTCATAGAACGAGGCGACGGCGACCGGTGTCAGATTTCTGTCGGCGGGAATCGTTATCTCCAGGTCTTCTCCGCGCAGATACGGTTCCTTGGCCGATGCCTCGCGCACGTAGTATGTTCCGGGGTTAAGTGATTCGGGCAGCGTGACGGCGCCGGATGTATCGGTTGTGAAGGTATTCATTACATTGTGGGCCGGATACCAACATGTTTGCGAGACGGGCTCGTGGTTGCTATCGAGCAGCTGGAACGTAAAGCCGGCAAGCGGTACGGTGCCGCCGGTCTGAGCATCGCACTTTACGATTTGAAGGTGTGTCGATAGGGCATGGTTGTCAACGATGTACTGAAGCTCGGCGCCGTCTGCGGTCTGCTCTGCTGTGATGGTCCATTCCCCTGCTTGCTTAAATCCTTCCGGGACCGTTTCTGCAACCTCGCGAACGGTGTAGCCCGCGCGGTCGTAGGGAATGGAACCGTGAGCGCCGGCGGGTCGCTTGCCTGCGCCAAACCATGCTTCGGGCTGGTCTTTGGTGGAGGCGAAGCCGTAAACGTTTGTGGTCAACGTGCCGACGACTTGTTGGGAGCTATTGCTGACAACTTCAAAGACGACGCCTTCCGCCGGCTGCTCAAGGCCGGACTCATCGTTATCGCCATGGTCCTTAAACTTCGAGATTTCAAGGTCAAAGGCGATGGGGATGTTGGGAATACGGCTTTCGAGCTCAACGATGCCCGTATCTCCGAGTTGCTCGGCACCGACGGTGTAGCTCCAGCTGTCGTTTGAAATCAGGTAGCCCTCGGGCGCTTTCGATTCGTAGATGGTAAAGGTGCCCAGAGGAACGCCATTGAGGATCGCCCGTCCGTTTTCGTCGGTCGTAAGGGTGCGAGTCCAGCCGGGAGTTGATTGCGAGACGCAGGTGAATTCGGCGCCCGCAAGCGACGCCCCAACTTGGGCGCCGGCATCCGTGGCGGCATCGATTTTTGCAATACGCAAGGTGATGGTGCCGGGCTGCTCGTTGATAGTGACATGTTCGCTGCTGTTTTGTGTGGTGAAGGTTATTCGGTCGCTTCGAGGGATATAGCCTGCCGGGGCTTTGGTTTCGACCAGGTAATATGCCGTATTGGGCAAAAGTGTCGCCTGTGCGCGACCGCTGCTGTCCATCTGGATGCTGCCGACACGCTTTCTGCCGGCGCCGCTCTCAGAGTGAGCGGAAACTTGTCGCCGGCGCTCTCATAGATGTCGAACCTCGCTCCGTCGAGCCTGTAGGTATCGTTTTCGCTCGTGATGGCGGCGTTGGCTGACTGTTTTTGGAAGGATGCGGAGACGGCCGGGAGCACGTAGAGCATGTCTTGACGCTTGCTGCCGCCCGACACAGTTCCCAAATAGCGCCGCGCGCGATGCGGTGCGGCTTTAATGCTTCCCGACTTGGCGCTGTCGTGGAGCCAGCGCGCTGCGGCAACGACCTCATTGTCGCCGGAAAAGTTTCCGCTCTTTGTGACGCCCTGGGCGGTTGTATATGAGAATGATCCGTCGGTATGGGTGGTGCCGTTGAGCATCCAGACGGCAAGTTGGGTTGCGGCGCGTGCTCGATCGGGGGACAGGTTATGCCCGCCAAAGGATGTGGCGGTGGGGGAGCCATGG
>USNA01000216.1 GCA_900555955.1 uncultured Collinsella sp.
AAGCGCTGCGGATCAAGATCCCCGGCAGCCGTCCCGCCGGCGTGTTTACGGCGGGCCTGGCGCAGCGATACATCAATATCGAAAACCTCAAGCCCGGCTCGTGTGCCGTCATTTTGGGCTCGGGTGACATCGGGCTTATCATGGCGCGCCGCTGCACGCTTGAGGGAATATCAGTCGAGGGCGTGTACGAGCTCATGCCGTACGCCAACGGCCTGCGCCGCAACGTCAAGAACTGCCTGGACGACTTTGGCATTCCGTTGCACCTGTCCACCACCGTCACGCGCGTGATAGGACACGATCGCGTGGAGGCCGTCGAGGTGAGTCAGGCCGACGAGAGCCTGGCGCCCATTCCGGGAACCGAGCGCGTTGTTCCGTGCGACACGCTGCTGCTTTCGGTGGGTCTGATTCCCGAAAACGAGCTTTCAGTGGGCGCGGGCGTTGAGCTTGACCCACGCACGCGCGGCGCCGTGGTGGACCAGAACCTGCAAACGGGCGTTCCGGGCATCTTTGCCTGTGGCAACGTGCTGCACGTGCACGACCTGGCCGACAACGTGACGACCGAGTCCGAGCGTGCCGGTGCGGCTGCGGCGACATACGCGCTGGGAAGCGGCGCGAACGTCGAGCCCGATACTGCGGGCCCGGGCTGCCAACTCACGGTCTCCCCCGCCGGTATCGCGGGCTACGCACTGCCGGGACGCATTACGGCTGTGGCACTCACCAAACTCAACTTCCGCGTGCGCCGACCGGTCGACGCCGCACGCGTGCGCATTCTGGCAGGCGACAAGGAACTGTTTGCAGGTAAGGTCCGCCCGTTTAAACCAAGCGTAATGGAGAGCTTCCCGCTGCCGACAAAGGTGATTCAGCGCGCAATCGACCTGGGTGTTAGCGAGATTGTCCTGTCCGTCGATCCCATTGAGGAGGCGTAAGGCCATGAGCATAAACGCGATCGAAACGCTGCAGTTCAACTGCACCACCTGCCCATCCGAGTGCCTCCTGACCGTGGAGGTGGAGCGCGACGCAGACGGCGCCGTGGTAGAGGTGCGCTCCGTGACCGGCAACAGCTGCCCGCGCGGCGATAAATTCGCTCACCAGGAGCTCATCTGCCCCATGCGCGTGCTCACCACCACCGTTGCCGTATCCAGCGGCGACGAGGCGCTGCTGCCCGTGCGCACGGCCGAAGCTATCCCGCTGGCGCTCCACGCCCAGGCGATGGACCTCATCCGCGGTCTGGTCATCGACGTCCCCATCCACATGGGCGACGTCGTGCTGGAAGACCTCCTCAACACGGGCATCGACCTCATCGCCAGCATGGACATCGACCCAGCCTAAGCAGCTCATTTGGGACGGAGCTCTTTTAGCTACCCCGTCATCCGCCCCGTCCCTCCTCAATTGCGGTGAAATAGTTCCTGATTTCCGCCAAAACCCCGGCATCCAGGAACTATTCCACCGCAACTTGCCTTGGGATCGGTATTTAGATTATGTCTACTTTAGTGCCATTTCAAAACTATGTCGGATTACGGGGCTGATTCGGAGACCCCCATCCATACCGGCAATTATCGATTTTTGAAAAGCTCTCTACCTGCGGTTTTAATTTCGCGATTTTTCCCATGGTCAAGTAATACAGGTCCAGCCCCGTAATCCGCCATAGTTTTGAAAGCAGCCCATTTGGGACGGGCCTCTTTTGACTCCTTTTACTGCTTGCTAGGCTGGCCATGCCGAAGAGTGTCCCGAAGTGCCGGCAGAAAAGGAACGTCCCTATCTGCCAGGCATGGGATACCATGGTGGCACCCTAGCGAAAGGATGTTTCATGGCACATGTCGATGACCAGCGTGTGGCGCGCGTGCTCGATGCGCTCGAGGCTCAGCACCCCGGCGCGCAGCTGCTCGTAAACGACCTGTGGTCGATTTACTACCTGACCGGCTTTTATGCCGATATGTTCGAGCGTTTTTGCGGTGTACTGCTCGCACGCGATTGCGAGCCCGTGATCTTGGTCAACGCCCTGCATCAGCTGCCCGAGTATGACAATGCCCGCGTCGCCTATCACACCGACACCGACGTCGTGGCCGACGCCATCGCGAGTGAGATCGATCCGACCAAGCCGCTCGGCATCGATACCGTCATGCGCTCCGGCTTTTTGATGCCGCTCATGGAGCGCCATGCTGCGAGCGAGTTTTTCCTGGGCGACTTTGCCGTCACCGCCGCACGCACCCACAAGGACGAAGCCGAGCAGGAGCTGATGCGCGCATCCTCGGTCGCCAACGACGCCGTGATGGCCGACGCCATCAAGCTCGTCCACGAGGGCGTAACGGAGCGCGAAATTGCCGACCAGATGCTCGGTCTGTACCGCAAGCACGGCTGCGAGGGCTTTAGTTTTCCGCCCATCGTGAGCTTTGGCGCCAACGCCGGCGACCCGCACCACGAGCCCGACGATACGGTACTCAAGCGCGGTGACGTGGTGCTGTTCGACATTGGCGGACGCCGCTGCAACTACTGCTCGGACATGACGCGCACGTTCTTTTGGGGCGAGCCGGACGAGGAGACGGAGCGCATCTACGACATCGTGCGCCGCGCCAATGAGGCCGCCGAGGCGCTCATCGCACCGGGCGTGCGCATGTGCGACCTGGATCGCGCCGCGCGCGACGTAATTGAGCAAGCGGGCTATGGGCAGTACTTTACGCATCGCCTGGGACACTCGATCGGCCTGCAGGACCACGAGCCGGGCGACGTCTCGCTTGTCAACGAGCAGGTCGTAGAGCCGGGCATGACATTCTCTATCGAGCCGGGCATCTATCTCCCCGGCCACACCGGCGTCCGCATCGAGGACCTGGCCCTGGTCACCGAGTCCGGCGTCAAGATTCTCAACGCCTACCCCCACGACCCAGTCCGCCTAGACTAGCCTGGTCCCCAAGCCCCCAAACTAAGTTGCGGTGGAATAGTTCCTGGATGGGCTGCTAGAGCCCAAAAACAGGAACTATTTCACCGCAACTGATGAGGGGGAATGGGTTAACGG
>USNA01000217.1 GCA_900555955.1 uncultured Collinsella sp.
GTGGCCTCGGGGTAATACGGGCGAAAATCGCGAATCACCGGAGTGAGACCGCGAGCGGCAGCCAGACGCTCCAACACATCATTGCAGGTTTCGAACAACTGATACGGCGAGACGGCGAGCGTCGTGCCCACAAACTCAAACCCACGCTCCTGAGCCACACGGCATGCCTCGGCCAGACGCAGGGCATAGCACGCGCGACAGCGACGGGGGCGATCGGCGGCCAGCGGGGCCACGCCGACCTCCCAGCGCTCGCGGTCCTCCCCCGCCTCGATAAGCTCGATGTCGCCATCGGCACACCACCGGCGCAGCTCGTCCAAGCGGCGCTGCCATTCATCGTGCGGCTGAATATTGGGATTGGTCCAGCAAATTGTGGGTTCAAACCCCTCCTCGCGCAGCAGGCGGACTGGCTCAAGCGAGCACGGCGCGCAGCAGGCGTGCAACAACAACGGCTTCATCAACATCTCCTCCCCCGCAATGATTTTTTAATCCCCGTCCCAGAAAAATCATCCCAAAAGACTACCTTGCGAAAAAGCGCACGCCAAAGGACGTGTCCTCGCAGGCGACAATGCGGCGATCGCGCAAAATGGTCCGCACGTAATACCAATCGCCCACACAACCCGACAAATGCAAGCCGGCCGCCAGGTAGCACAGCAGCGGATAGCCCGAGAACGCAAACCCCAGGGCAAACGCCGCCGTCACAACAACCGTCCGGGCCCGCGTTGTTGTTGAGGCCAAACCCCCCCCGCCACAACAACCGGCGGCGCCAGGCAAACCGCCACGTATCGCATGCGCGAATACACCACGCCTTCGGCGCAGGCGTAAATCATGCAGGTTTCGAGATTTGCCCCAAAGGTCACCTGCGCGCCCGCAGGCGCCAGCAGCTTAAAAAACACACCGTGCACCAACTCATGCACGGCAAATGACGCCGCCGAAACCGCAGCCAAGCCGACTATCCAGCCCAAAACGGCCGTCCAACCGCCCGCATCCGCCGCATCCAGGTCCGCGGGCCCGCCCAGCAGCATAAACACCGGCACCAGGCACACGGCAAATGCGCCAAGCACCGCCATCCCCCACACAAAGCAGGCGTGCAGAAAATCCTCGTCCTCAAACGCATGTATGTTGGAAATCTCATTCATAGCATCTTAGGATAGCGCCCCTGCCACGTACCCGTCCTCGTGTGCGATAATGTCGAACGATATGCACGAATTGACCACCGCGCAGCCAGGCCCTGTGCCCGGGTGCGCTCTCACCATATGCGAAGGAGTCCCATGGCATCCAAATACTCCATGAACGACCGTCCCAGTTGGCCTCGCCGCGCCATCGTTACCGCCGGCGAGCCCTACGGCAACAAGGGCCTTCACTTTGGCCACGTCGGTGGCGTCTTTGTCCCGGCCGACTTCTTCGCCCGCTTCCTGCGCGACCGTCTGGGCCGCGAGAATGTCATCTTCACCTCGGGCACCGACTGCTACGGATCGCCCATCATGGAGAGCTACCGCAAGCTCAAGGAGAACGAAGGCTACGACAAGTCCATCGGCGAGTATGTCGAGTCCAATCACTCTCGCCAGGCCGCGACCCTCAACAACTACAACATCAGCTGCGATATCTACGGCGGCTCAGGCCTAGAGCCGGCTGCGCAGATTCACAACGAGGTTCCCGCCGAGATCATCGAGCGCCTGCACGAGCAGGGCACCATCTCCAAGCGCTCCACGCTGCAGTTCTACGACGCTAAGGCCGGCACGTTCCTCAATGGCCGCCAGGTGATCGGCCGCTGCCCCATCCAGGGCTGCAAGTCCGAGAAAGCCTACGCCGACGAGTGCGACCTGGGTCACCAGTTTGAGCCCGAGGAGCTCATCGCGCCCAAGAGTCAGCTCACCGGCGAGGTGCCCGAGCTGCGCCCGGTCGACAACCTCTACTTTGACCTGCCAGCCTACCTCGACTTTATGAAGACGTACACCGCCAAGCTCGCCCAGAACCCGCAGGTTCGTTCCGTGGTCTCCAAGACCATGGATGAGTGGCTGCTGCCGGCGCAGCTCTACATCCAGAACAAGTTCCGCGAGGCCTTCGACGCCGTCGAGGACCAGCTCCCCGAGCACACCGTGCTGGAGCCCGAGGGCAACAAGAGCAGCTTTACCGTCACCTTCCCCAGCTGGAAGGAGCGCGACGACGCCCATGCGGTGCTCGCCAACGGCGGAGTGCGCTTCCGCAGCGGCAAGGCGCTCGTGCCCTTCCGCATCACCGGTAACATCGACTGGGGCGTTCCGGTACCCGAGGTCGACGGTGTGAACGACGTCACCTGCTGGTGCTGGCCCGAGAGCCTGTGGGCGCCCATCAGCTACACCCGCACCGTGCTCGCCCGCGATGCCCGCGCCGCCGGCGTAACTGAGGGTGTCGCCGCCCAGGACGCCGCCCTCATGGGCGAGCCCGCCGCCGATTCCACGCAGGTACCCGCACCCACCTACCAGCACAGCTCGCTCGACTGGCGCGACTGGTGGTGCTCTGACGACGCACAGATCTACCAGTTCATCGGTCAGGACAACATCTACTTCTACTGCATCGCGCAGACCGCCATGTGGGAGGCCCTGGGCTGGGACCTTACGCAGAGCACCGTCAGCGCCTGCTACCACCTGCTCTACATGGGCAAAAAGGCCAGCTCCTCCTCGCAGACGCCTCCCCCGCCGGCAGACGACCTGCTCAACCACTACACCTGCGAGCAGATGCGCGCGCATTGGCTGTCGCTCGGCCTGTCCGAGAAGCCGGTGAGCTTTAGCCCCAAGGCATACGACACCCGCGTGACCGGCAAGGACAAGGACGGCAACGAGGTGCGCGCCTGCGATGACAAGCGCGTTATCGACCCGGCCCTTAAGGAGAGCGCGCTGCTGACTGGCGTGTTCAACCGCTTGGCCCGCAGCTGCTTCTACGGCGTCGCCGTCAAGGAGGGTGACGAGAGCCCCTATCGCAACGGCTGCATTCCCGCCCGGGGCCCCCCTCCTACTCGCAGA
>USNA01000218.1 GCA_900555955.1 uncultured Collinsella sp.
AGTCATTGGGGACGTTCTTGTTTGACTAGTCATTTAAGAACGTCCCCAATGACTACTTGCTCTCGTTAGATAAGCGTCCGAGAACCACGCTCGTCGCTACTTAAGCCCGGGCAGGCGGGTGTAGGGGAACGAGCGCTCTAGGAATTCGGAGCAGCGGGCGTAATCTTTGGCGAAGTAGCTGCTGTAGAGCGAATCGAGCACGTATTGCACGGCGATGTGGCTTGCGAACTGCGTGATGCGATGCGTCATGCTCTCGTGGTCACTCACCGTAAGGTAGGCGGCAAAGCCGGGGTGAATGCGAGCGCAATAAGGCGTGCCGATGACGATGACCGGGACATGCCGACTGCTGAGGATCGGCAAGATGTCCTTGAGGTTGGGGGCAAGGCCGCTGTAGGAGATGACGATTGCCGCATGGTCGGGACCCGAGGCGAGCGCCGTTCGCACCTGGGCCTCGACACCGTTGTGGCACGTCGCGCTTTTACCGGCGGAGAGCAAACGATCACGGAACATTCCCGCTGGATAGAGGTTGTGCGAGCCCGTGTAGATGTCGACCTGTCGGGCGTTCGCGATGAGCTTGGCGGCGTGGTCAAGCTGCGTGGGGTCGAGCAGCTCCTGCGTTTCGGCCAGCGTGGTCTGGTAGAGCCCCTCCATGCGCTCCATAACCTGCGCAGGGGTGGACGTGGCGTCGAAGGGAAAGTTGATGTCCACGTCGCGCCGATTACCCGATTCGGTTGCCAGGCGGATGAGCTCGACTTTGAGATCCTTAAAGCCCTCGAGGCCGAGCTTTTTGCAAAAACGGTGGACGCTCGCAACAGAAACATTGGTGCGCGCGGCAAATTCCTTGATGGAGAGCCCGCGGACGTCTTCGCCCATGGCAAGGGCCGAGATGCCGAGCTGTTGCTCGGTAGGGGTAAGGCCCTGTGCCTCGGAAATCTTGCGTTTGATATCCATACGAACTCCCACACTCAACAAACCTGCCAAAAAAGACAGGTTTATTTTGGCACGTTTCGGTCGGTATCAGGAAGTATCAGGGACGGAGCGGCGGCAGGACTTGAGAACGAAAAGAAGTGTCGGGTTTGGCACCCCTGCCCCTGCCTGCCGCGCGCATGGGCGATACTCGGCTTATCGACCCGCGATGCAAAGGAGATGCTCATGGCAAACATCAAGTTCCCCGAGGGCTTCTATTGGGGTGGCGCCACCGCCGCCAACCAGTTTGAGGGCGCTTGGAACGTGGACGGCCGCGGTCCTTCCGTCGACGACCACTTTCTGGGCGGCAGCTACAAGGAGCCGCGCCAGATCACGATCGACATCGACCCCGATCGTTTCTACCCCAACCATGACGGCATCGATTTCTACCATCACTATGAGGAGGACATCGCGCTGTTCGCCGAGATGGGCTTCAACATGTTCCGCATGTCCATCTCTTGGAGCCGCATCTTCCCCAACGGCGATGACGCCGAGCCCAACGAGGCCGGCCTCGCCTTCTACGATCGCGTCTTCGACTGCCTGCGCGCCCACAACATCGAGCCGCTCGTGACCCTCTCGCACTACGAGATGCCCTACCACCTGGTCGAGAAGTACAACGGCTGGGCGAGCCGCGGGCTCCTCGGCTTTCTTTGGAAGTACTGCCAAACCGTCTTCGACCGTTACCAGGACAAGGTCAAGTTCTGGCTCACCTTCAATGAGATCAACTGCGGTACTCAGGACATGGGCAACCTCTTTGAGACCAGCATGATTCAGGGCTTTGAGGGCCCGGCCTCGGCGGTCCATACTACGCCGCAGGCCCGTATGCAGGCGCTGCATCACCAGTTTGTCGCCGGCGGCCGCGTCGTGCGCTATGCCCACGAGCATTATCCGCAGTTTAAGATGGGCAACATGGATTGTTTCATCCTCTCCTATGCCGCCACGTGCGATCCGGCCGACGTGTTTGCCACGCAGCAGGAGATGAACGCCATGAACTGGTACTGCTCCGACGTGCAGGTGCGCGGCAAGTACCCGTTCTATGCCAAGCGCTTCTGGGCCGAGAATGATGTTGAGCTCGTGATGGAGGACGGCGACCTGCAGGATATCGCCGACGGCAAGGTCGACTTCTACTCCTTTAGCTACTACATGTCCGGCACCGTGGGCACCCACAAGGATCACGAGATGACCGAGGGCAACATGACCTTTGGCGGCAAGAATCCCTATCTGGAGTCCACCGACTGGGGCTGGCAGATCGATCCGCTGGGCCTGCGCATTGCCCTCAACGAGATCTATGCTCGCTACGAGATTCCGCTGATGGTGGTCGAGAACGGCATGGGCGCTTACGACGAGGTCGAGGAGGACGGCTCCATCCACGACCCGTATCGCATCGCCTACTTGCAGAGCCACATCAAGGCCATGGGCGAGGCCATTGCCGACGGCGTCGACCTGATCGCCTACACCTGGTGGGGTCCCATCGACCTGGTTTCCGCCGGCACTGGCGAGATGCGCAAGCGCTACGGCTTCATCCACGTCGATAAGTACGACGACGGCACCGGTACCTACGAGCGCCGCCGCAAGGACAGCTTCTTCGCATATCAGAAGATCATCAAGTCCAACGGCGCCGAGGGCCTGGAGTAATTGAGTTCCGGCGATTGAGTTCCGGTATTCTGCCGAACGCCGGACCGGCAGCCGATTACATGACCACCGACGTCGATGACGACGGCATCTGGAATGCCTTTGTTCGTCTGGGGCTTATCGAGGATTAATCGACAATATGAGTGCCACTGGGGAAAAGGTTTTGGGAAGGGCTTGGAAGGGCTCTCGATTCGAGCCCTCACCTTAGCAATTTGATCATTTGGCACTATAATCACCATAGGGATGCGCATAACGTTGCGCTTAATCAAGAGGAGAAAACGTATGGGTCTGTTTGATATGTTCAAGAAGAAGGCTGAGCCCGCGGCTGCCGCTGCTCCTGCCTCCATCTCTCCTTCTGCTCTCATGTTGAC
>USNA01000219.1 GCA_900555955.1 uncultured Collinsella sp.
GCCGTGGCCAAAAAGCGCCGGGGGAGCCGCGTTGGCGCCCAGACGATGGTCGTTGCCGGCCGAGGCAACGGAGGCACGCAGGAGCTCCTGATAGTTATCGACGGCCTCGATCACCGCGGTGAGGAAGACGATGAACTGCAGGTTGTCGAGCGGGGTGTCACCCGGATCGAGCAGATTCTCGGACTCGGTGCCAAGCGACCAGTTGTTGTGCTTGCCCGAACCGTTGATGCCCTCGAAGGGCTTCTCGTGCAGCAGGCAGACCAAGTCGTGGCGAGAGGCGATGAGCTTCATCTTCTCCATCATGACCAGATTCTGGTCGATGGCCTCGTTGACCTCGCCATAGACCGGTGCAAGCTCATGCTGGCAGGGAGCAACCTCGTTGTGCTTGGTCTTGGCGGGAATGCCAAGCGCCCACAGCTCATCGTCCAGATCCTTCATATAGGCCGAGACGGTGGGGCGGATAGCGCCAAAGTAGTGCTCCTCGAGCTCCTGGCCCTTGCAGGGAGCAGCACCAAAGAGGGTGCGGCCGGTGATGACCAGGTCCTTGCGCTTGCGATAGGCGTCCTTCTTGATCAGGAAGTACTCCTGCTCGTCGCCCACGGAAGGAACGACCTTCTTGGGGGTCTTGCCAAACAGCGCCAAAACGCGCTTGGACTCACGCGAGAGCGCGGTCATGGAGCGCAGCAGCGGGGTCTTCTTGTCCAGGGCCTCGCCCGTGTAGGAGCAGAAAGCCGTGGGGATGCACAGGACATCGTCCTTGATAAAGGCGGGGCTGGTGGGATCCCAAGCGGTGTAGCCACGGGCCTCGAAGGTAGCGCGCAGGCCGCCGTTGGGGAAGCTGGAGGCGTCCGGCTCGCCCTGGATGAGGTTCTTGCCCGTAAACTTGGTAATGGCGGTGCCGTCGTGGTTGGGCTCCAGGAAGCTATCGTGCTTCTCGGAAGTAATGCCCGAAAGCGGCTGGAACCAGTGCGCGTAGTGCGTCGCGCCCTTGGAGATGGCCCAGACCTTCATGGCATGGGCAACGGCGTTGGCCACGTCCAGGTCGAGCGGCTCACCGCCCTCGAGGGTTGCAGCAAGGCGCTTCCAAATGTCCTTGGGGAGGTAATCCTTCATGACTTCCTCAGAGAACACCATGGTCCCGAAGCGGTCAGTAAGTTCGGCCATACGGAACTCCCTTCGTATCGGCACCGCGTGAGAAGCGGTGTTGATTACTAACGAACGAGTCATAGCTTAGACTCGCCGTGTTTCCGCGACATTACCGTTATGTTGCCGTCGCGAAACCAATCAATGAGGTTACCCTATCGAGGCGGCGTTGCCACCCTCAACAGTCAATCAACTGCATAAATTGCAGACCTCTCCCCATGGTTTAAGGGTAGTCAATGTAGAATGGGCTCTATTAACTGGTATTTCGCATCAGATACCATTCAATATAGCCCCATCTTAGATTGACTACCCTGTTATAGGAAATGCCGATAGCGAAGCATTTTCGATTGGTATCCCCAAATAGCGAGAGAAACTCCACCTTAGCGCAGTGGTGCTGTAGAATCCTTGCAACAAAACATCGCACCCAGGCATCTAAAGGAGCACGATATGCGCGTCGACGAGGTTTTTAAGCAGGCAGCATCCCAGGGCACCGCGCCCGTTTCGTTTGAGATGTTCCCGCCCAAGGGCGAGCTGACCCTCGATACGGCTCGCGAAGTGGCAGGCAATCTGTGCAAGCTTTCGCCGAGCTTTGTCTCGGTCACCTGCTCAGCCGGCGGCTCGGGTAACGGTGCCACCACCGCCCCCATCGCGCATATGATTTCGAGCGAATTCGATACGCCCTCGGTAGCGCACCTCACCTGCGTGGGCCGCACCCACGCCGACATCGCCGCCAAGATCGACGAGTATCGCTCGGCCGGTGTGGAAAACGTGCTAGCCCTGCGCGGCGACCTGCCCGCTGGCGCGACTGAGGATGACAAGCCCGCCTCGGACTACGCCTACGCCCGCGACCTCATCCCGGAGCTCGTCGATGCCGGCTTTTGCGTGGGCGCCGCAGCCTACCCCGAGGGCCACATTGCCTGCGAGGATCTCAACCTCTCGGTCGAATACCTCAAGCAAAAACAGGACGCCGGCGCGAGCTTCTTTGTGACGCAGCTCTTTTTTGACAACGAGTGCTTCTACCGTTTTCGCGAGCTTGCCGACAAGGCCGGCATCACCGTGCCCATTACCGCGGGCATCATGCCGTTTATGGGCAAGTCGCAGATCAGCCGCATGGTCTTTATGTGCGGCGCGTCGCTGCCCTCCCCCGTCATCAAGATTCTCGCCAAGTACGAGAACGACCCCGAGAGCCTGCAGGCAGCCGGTGTAGATTATGCCGCCCGTCAGCTTTGCGACCTCAAGGAGCACGGTGCCGACGGTCTGCACCTGTACACTATGAACCGTCCTGCAATCGCCGCGACCATTATGGAGCGCCTGGGGTAATGGAAAAACCGCACATCGATACAGCTTTTGGTGAAGTGCCGGCCGATCTTGCGTCGCCGGCGCTCTACCGTATCGATGCCGCCCACCACCCTCGTGTCGCCCGTGCCGAGATGCTGCGCTACCTGGGCTACGGCGGCCAGCAGATTGAGCCAGAGCTGTCGCAGCGTATTGAGCTTGTCGTTGAGCGTCTGGAGCTGGACATTGAGCCCCGCGGCGTGCGACGCGTGTTTGCCGTCGATGCCACGGGCGTCGACGAGCAGGGCGAGCCTTGCATCCGCCTGGTCGGCACCAACGTTGAGCTGCGCGGCCGCGATATCTATCGCCACCTCAAAGACGCCCGCTTTGCCGCACTCATGGCATGCACCCTCGGCATGGACTCCGAGCGTCGCCTGCGAACCACGGGAGCCCAGCAGCCCCTGGAGGGAGCCGTGCTCGACGCCGCATGCTCTGCCTATGTAGAAGCCGCCGTCGAGCAGATGGACCAGCAGGTCAAGGCTGCGGCC
>USNA01000220.1 GCA_900555955.1 uncultured Collinsella sp.
GCAACAACCAGCAGCGCCTCGCGTTTGCAGACCTGGGCGATCTTGCATGCGTCCGCACGATTGAGCCCCGTCGCGACAAACACGCTGAGCGCGCACAGGCATGCCGCGACCCCGACCAGGGCGCTCATAGCTCCACCCGCATAATGCGTCGGATGACCACCAGGGCGACGGCGTTGAGGGCAAGTCCCAGTACCACGGCACCGGCACCCGCCGGCGTCGCAAGGCCGCGGCGAAAGTCGGCCGAAAGCAGCGCCAGCACCGCGCACATACCCGCCGGCATCGCCGAGACCATGTGTGCCGACATACGAGCCTGCGATGTCTTGACGTCCAAGCGGCGCTTGAGCTCAATGCGCTCCCCCACCATGCTCGACGCCTCGGACAACAGGTCGGCAAGCGGGGCACCGGTTCGCTGCGACACCTTGAGCGCCAAGGTGACAAGCGAAAGGCCGGGGGCATCGATACGGTCGAGTAGGTCATCCAACGCATCAGTCGCCGAGACGCCGCAGTCGATCGCCGTCGCCACGCGCAAAAACTCGGTATGCACTGGCTCTTGCGCGTGAGTTCCCACAAACCTCATGCCCTGGGCCAGCGAATGACCCGAGGCGAGCGACATAGAGAGTGCCGTAAAGGCCTCGGGCATGGCTTCTTCCACATCGTGTTGCTCGCGGCGACGGTCGAAGGTGTCGCGAGCGGCGCCTACGCCAAACGGTGCGAGCAGCCCCAGGACAAAGCCGATGGGCGACAGCGATACGACAGTCAGGACAATGCCGCAGACACCACTCGATAGCAGCAAGCATGCCAGGCGCGCCTCGTCATCCTCGATAACAAGGCCAAGGCGATGTGCTGGAACCAGCGCCGCCCAGGAGCGGGCAATCTTTTTTAGCAGGTCGTTTTCTACCAACTCGCGCGGCAGCTTCTCGACCACCGACTCAAGCGCATGACTGACCAGTTCCGCCGGCGGCACGCGCGACACACGAGGCTCCGCCCCGCACGCCACCGCGGCAGAAAGCCCTGTCAAGCCCCCTACGACGAGGGGCACAACGATCTCCATTCGTCCACCTCCTCTTGTGTGAGCGTTCCCGAGCGCAGGCCCTCCGCGATAAACGGAGGCTCGCGATCGAGCGTCCAGGTGCGCGCGGCGGCATCGAACGTCACGTAGCGCTCAAGCTCCACGCCGCCTGACGTGCCGCGTCGCACCCCCGAATAGGAGGACACGAAACGCCTGCCGTCCGCATGACGCTCGGACATCACGATGCCGTCGAGCGCCATGGCAATCTGCTCCTCGATAAGCTCGCTCGGCAGATCGATGCCATAGCGCGCAAGCAGCGTCAAACGCACCACGGTCTCCTGCTCGGTGCCCGCATGAAGCGTGGTGAGCGATCCGTCGTGCCCGGTGTTCATGGCCTGCAGCATGTCGCAACATTCCGCACCGCGCACCTCACCCACCACAATACGGTCGGGACGCATGCGCAGGGCGTTGGTCACCAGATCGCGGATTGTCACCGCGCCCTCGCCCTCAATTGAAGCCTCGCGCGCCTCCAGGCGAACCACATGCGGGTGATGCGCAAACTTGAGCTCGGCGGAGTCCTCGATCGTCACGATGCGCTCGCCGGTGGATATCTCGCACGACAGCGCGTTGAGCAGCGTGGTCTTGCCCGATCCCGTGCCACCCGCAACCGCCAGATCTTGACGCAGCGACACCGCACACGACAGCAGTTGCGCATACCAAAGCGGCAGCGACCCCAGGCCCACAAGCTCGTCCAACGAACAGATGCGATCTGAGAACTTGCGAATGGTGAGGATTGGTCCATCAATCGCCACGGGCGGGATCACCGCGTTGACGCGATAGCCCGTCTTGAGGCGGGCGTTGACAATGGGGCTGCGCTCGTCGATGCGCCTGCCCAGCGGCGAGATGATGCGGTCGATGAGCACGCGGATCTGCTCGTCATCCTCAAATGCATGCTCGATGGGATATAAGACGCCGCCGCGTTCAAAGAAAGCCGAGCGGCAACCGTTGACCATGATCTCGGTGACGGTGTCGTCCTCGATGAGCGGCTGCAGCGGGCCCAGGCCCACCACGTCGTCCAAAATCTCGTCAATGATGGTCTCGCGCTCGGGCGTCGCCAGGTCAGTCGGCTCCTCAACGTTGAGCGCCGCCTCCACCGCAGGACGCAATTCCGAGCGGGCGCGCGCCGGATCGATGTATGCGCTGATACGCGCCACCTCGTCATAGCCCATGCGGTCCATCACGGCGCGTTTGGTGCGGCGCTTGACGGCACGGTGGCGTCCCGCATCAACAGGCACTGTCGCCGCGGCTGCACCGGCTTCCTTAATCCTTGTTTGCAAACTCATCGCGAATCACCCTCGCGCGACCAGGGAAGACGGATGCGCGGGCGCTCGGTGCGCGTCGCACGGTCGGTGACCATGTCGTTCCAGGGACCGACGGCGCAGCCCAGCTCCACGAGCATCTTGCGCGTGGCTTCGCGTACGCTGGTGGCAAAAGCGCTGGTCTGGCCCACTGCTTCGTCAGCACGGCCGAACGCCATGAGCGCCGCCAAGTCCTGCCCGCCGTCGGCGATGCGGATCTTGGAGCTCAACGCGCAGGTAATCTCAAAGCGCATGGCGACATCCTCGTCAGCGCCGCGCGCGCCAAACCGGTTGAATACGGCGCTCATGCGCGTACGCGGCACGCCCACACGGCTCGCCAGCTCGATGACGCGTGCCGCGGACGTCGCAGACGACACCGATGGATCGCCCACGACCAGGCAGCGGTCGCTCGCCGCCACCGCGGCCGCCACGGCGTCGCCCCAAAAGACCGAGGTGTCGACAAGCACCACGTCGGATTCGCGGCGCAAGACATCGAGCAACAGCTCCACCGGACGCGCCATGAGCTCGGCCTGTTCGGGCGCGGCGACCGGGCCCCAAAGCGTGACGCCCGGGGCCACGCGCATCG
>USNA01000221.1 GCA_900555955.1 uncultured Collinsella sp.
GGGGGCCTACTGGGACTGGACGGAGTCCCTCTCCTTCGACGAGCCCGACGACGCCGCGGCCTACGAGCACTACATGGACGGAAATGACCTGGTAGAGAACCCTCGCACCGTCTACGTCGCAGGGGACGTAGACGAACTCGTCGAGCACGAGCAGCCTCGCGGGCGACACGTCGTTCAACAGTTTCGACAGCGTTCCCTTGCGCTTCGCGTTGCCGAGCTCGAGAACCAGCTGCGCGGTCTGCCAGAACCTGACCGACATGTCCGCGGCGACCGCGCGCATCGTGAGGGCGACTGCCATGCGCGTCTTGCCGCGCCTGGACTTACCGAAGAAGACGAGGTCTTCGCGCGATTGTTTGTGTCAACGGCCAACTGAATGTGAACCCTTCTTGCATTGTTGCAACCTGGCTGGCAGCCGGTCTTTAATGACGACGACCATTGTCGCCCGACCCACAAAAGAGCCACAAGGGGAGGAGCTCCCAATGTTCAACTCATATCGTCTATGGCGCACTACCATTCACCGAAAGTCGGCAACTTTTTCATTCTCTCTATACATGTTTAAACAACATGTTCTACAATAGGGACAATAGAAATGGAAACTCGGGACGAGCCGTCTATCCATCTACGGCGCAGCCCCTTATTCAAAAGGACGGTGAGTGCATCCATGGAGCGTGCAAGCGGTGTTCTGATGCCCGTTTCGTCATTGCCCGGACCTTACGGCATCGGCGGCTTTGGCTGGAACGCCTACGACTTTGTCGATTTCCTCGCATTGTGCAAACAACATTACTGGCAGATTCTGCCCCTCACGACGACCAGCTATGGCGATTCGCCCTATCAGTCGTTCTCGGCCCGCGCAGGCAACCCCAACTTTATCGACTTTGCCGAGCTTATCGAAGCTGGCTACCTAGAGCAGCGCGATATCGACGGCGTGTATCTGGGGTCTGACCCCACCAACGTCGACTACGGCGCCATCTTTGGCGGTCGCCGTCAGATTTTCGACCGTGCCGTCCAGCGCTTTGCCACTAACAAGCCTGCGGACTTTGATGACTTTATCCAGGCCAACGAGGACTGGCTCATCCCCTACTGCGAGTTTATGACCGTTAAGGAGGAGTGCGGCCTTAGGGCGTTTTGGGAGTGGCCCGAGGAGCTTCGTACCCGCGGCGACGCCAGCAGCAAAGTTTGCGCCGATCATCCCGAGCGCATGCTGTATCACCAGATGACGCAGTACTTCTTCGATCGCCAGTGGAGCCGCCTCAAGGCCTATGCCAACGAGCGCGACATTCTCATCATCGGAGATTTGCCCATCTATGTCTCGCGTGACTCCGTCGAGATGTGGGCGACACCTGAGCTCTTTAAGATCGACGCCGTCGGCAATCCCGTGAGCGTCGCCGGCACGCCGCCCGACCAGTTCTCGGCCACCGGCCAGTACTGGGGCAACCCCATCTACGACTGGGACGCCATGGAGTCCGACGGCTTCTCCTGGTGGGAGGGCCGCATTCGCGCCGCACTCGACATGTACGACGTCATCCGCCTGGATCACTTCCGCGGCTTCGAAGCCTATTGGGAGGTGCCGTTCTCCTCGCCCGATTCGTCCTACGGTTCGTGGACGCAGGGTCCCGGCCTCAAGTTCTTCAAGACACTCGAGGAAAAGCTCGGCACGCTGCCCATTATCGCCGAGGACCTGGGCTTCCTCACCCCCGGCGTCATCGACATGCGCGACAACTCGGGCTTCCCCGGCATGAAGATCCTGCAGTTTGCCTTTGAGGGCACCAACTCGTACTACCTGCCGCATAACTACATCGCCAACACCGTCGCCTATGTGGGCACCCACGACAACGAAACGGCGCGCGGTTGGTTTGAGGGAACGGCCACCCCCCGTCAGCGCGAGCAGGCAGCCCTGTACACCCATCAGCAGGCCGGCGAACCCATGGCAGATGCACTCAACCGCACCATCGCCGCCAGCGTGAGCGACACGTGCATCTACACCATGCAGGACCTGCTCAACTTGGGCAACGAGGCGCGCATCAACACCCCTGCCACGCTGGGCGGCAACTGGACCTGGCGCATGCTCGACGGCGCCATCACCCGCGAGCTCGAGCACAAACTTACCGACTGGACCGAGACCTACTTCCGCATCCCGTCGGAAGCCGAAATCGAGCTTCCTCAATAGGAGCTACCGCGCCCGACCCCTCCCCACCGTGCGGACGCGCTTGCTTTTCCCGCGCGAGGCCACCCCAATCCCCTCGCGCGGGCTTCTTATGAATTGCAGACATGAAACAACCCATCACAGGAGAAAACATGCCCCAAATTAACCTCATGGAACTCGCCGAGCAGTCTTTTGGCACCTCGCTCGAGCAGCTCGACGACCGTCGCATTTACAAGCTGCTGGTCAAACTCGTGCAGGAGCGCTCCGCCGCCTGCCCGCTCAACAACGGCAAGAAAAAGCTCTATTACATTTCCGCCGAATTTTTGATCGGCAAGCTGCTCATCAACAACATGATCGACCTCGGCATCTACGACGAGGTTAAGGACCAGCTCACCGCCGCAGGTCACGACCTCAACAAGATCGAGGAATTCGAGGTCGAGCCGTCACTCGGCAACGGCGGCCTGGGCCGCTTGGCCGCATGCTTCCTGGATTCCATCGCCACGCTGGGCTTGACCGGCGATGGCGTGGGCCTCAACTATCACTACGGTCTGTTCCGTCAGCGCTTTGTCGACAACCAGCAGAAGGCCGTCCCCGACGAGTGGCTCGGTGAGCAGGACATCCTAGTCGACGATGACCGCTCCTACACCGTCGAGTTCGGCGATTTTGCCGTTACTTCCAAGCTCGTCAACATCGATGTGCCCGGTTACGGCCAGCCCACCAAGAACCGCCTGCGCCTGTTCGACCTGGCAAGCGGCGACGACGGCCTGGTCCCCGGCCGAGCAAGCGAA
>USNA01000222.1 GCA_900555955.1 uncultured Collinsella sp.
TCAAGCTGCGGCATCGGTGACACGAGCGACGTTGTTGATAGTAAAGTCTCCGTCGACGCGAGCTCGCCAACCGTCAGTTCCAAAGTGAATTATCGCGCACACGCGCAGACACCTCGCAGTGTTTGGATCATGGTACGCATGAGGTATACCCGCAACGGGCATCCGGCAAGCCGCCGGCACGCTCGTTCACCGTTTAGGCAAAAGCGTCGAGGTGCGGACCGACAACAAAAAAACCGCCCCGGCGGGAGCGGTGATTCGATACTCCTATTTTCGGGTCCTATATATTGAGCGCATCTGCCATAGCGGCTGTCGTAACCGCCGTGGTTCCGCAGCAGCTGCCTACCATTGCGGCGCCTGCCCGCTTCCACTCGACGCATGCGCGAGCGAAGGCTTCGGGGTCCTCGTGCCACACGGGCCCATCCTGTGTCTGAACCGGATTTCCCGCGTTGGGCCGAACCGTAACGGGCGTGGTGGCCGTGGCGACCATCCTTGGCACCGCAGCAGTAGCTGCTGTCAGGGAGCAGCAATTGACCCCGACAGAGTTCGCACCATGCTTCTCGGCATACAAGATGGCGCCTTCGATGTTTAGGCCATCGCCCAGTAGGTCGCCCTTGTCGTCAATAGCAAAGCTCACCAAGATGGGCATACCGTCGGCGACGTCGCATACGCCGGCGAGCACGGGCTGCAGATTACGGATGGACGTGACCGTCTCAATCAGGAGGCCATCTACGCCGGCGTTGAGCAAGGCAGACGCCTGCTCGCGAGCGTTTGCGCGGATCTCTCGATACTCGGGGGAACCCTCGACGAACCACTCAATGGCAATAGGGCCCATAGACCCCAACAGGAGCTGAGGATTTGCCTGACGGGCATCGTCGACCGCCCCGCGATTGACCTCCGCCATGGATGGGGCGATTTCATCTTGATCGAGCGCGTGGCCCGACGCCTGAAACGTGTTTGTGATGAGCACCTGCGCGCCAGCGGCGGCGTACAGTCGATGAATACGGGAAACCGTCTGCGGTTCGGCGAGGTTCCAAAATGCCGGCGGAATATCGGCGGCGCCGCATTCGCTCAGCAACACACTGCCCATGGGGCCCTGTGCCAGCAATGTCTCACCGGCAAGTCGGCGCATAAGCTCCTCGCCGCCAAAGCGATTGTAATAACTCGTATCCATATATGTATTTCGCTATTCCTCGACGCTGATTCCCTGCTTTTCGAGATAGGCGAGCCAGCGGTTCATCGTATCCTCGGAAAGCGCATGCTCCATCATGCAGGCCTCGGCATCGGCGCGCTCAAAATCGACGCCGAGCTCCTGGACCAAAAACGTGCGGACCAGACGATGGCGATACCAGATAGCCGAGCCGACCTCGCGCCCACGGTCAGTCAGGATAACTTTGCCGTAGTGAGACTGTTCGACAAGCTCGGATGCTTTGAGAGCCGAAACCGCCTTGTTGACCGATGCCTTCGAGACGCCAAGGCGCTGTGCGATATCGACCGACCGCACGCCGCTGGTCTCCCCATCTTCGCTTTCGATGCGAACCATGCACTCCAAGTAGTCTTCGTTCGCCACCGTTAGGTGTAGCTCGCGCGAGCTATTTGTCGTATCCATGAACATCCGTCCCTTCTGCACTCAATGGCTGATTCTACCCCATCCAAGCGTCGCGGTATGCCGCGGCATACCGTGCTAGAGTTCTTGTTGCACACGACGACCAAGATTGGAGCGGTCTTTATGGAAAACACCACCACGAACCCCGACGTCCTCGAGCGTTTTTTGCGCTATGTCCAGATCAACACGCAGTCCGAGGATGCCAACTGCGACCAGGTGCCGTCGAGCACCGTACAGTTTGACCTTGCCAACGTGCTTGCCGAGGAACTGCGCGAGCTGGGTGCAACCGATGCCCATGTAACCGAAAACGCCTATGTCTGCGCGCACATTCCCGCTAGCGCCGGTTCCGAGAATAAGCCCGCCCTGGGCCTGATCGCGCACCTCGATACCACCGAGGTCGCGCCGGGCGCCGGCGTAGCGCCGCACATCGTGCACTACGAGGGCGGCGATCTGGTTTGCGGCATCGTCGACGGCAAGCCCGTGTCCATGAGCACCGCCAAACTTCCTGCCCTCAACAACCTGGTAGGTGAGGACCTTGTCTGCAGTGACGGCACCACACTGCTGGGCGCCGACGACAAGGCGGGTGTCGCCGAAATCATGGCACTCGTCGCTCGCATCGCGCAGGATCCCTCCCTGCCCCACCCCGCGCTCGGTATTTGCTTCTGCCCGGACGAGGAAATCGGTCACGGTGCCGAGCTGTTGGATATCGAGGCCTTCGGCTGCAAGTACGCTTACACGGTCGACGGCGGTCCGGTTGGCGAGCTTGAGTGGGAGTGCTTCAACGCCGCCGAGGCAACCGTTCGCTTTGAGGGCCAGTCCATTCACCCCGGCGACGCCAAGGGGCGCATGGTCAACGCGGGCAACCTGTTCTGCGACTTCAACGCCCTGCTCCCCTACGAGCAGCGCCCGGAATACACCGAGGGCTACGAGGGCTTCTATCACCTTGAGGGCATCTCGGCAACGGTCGACCATGCCACGGCGCGCTATATCGTCCGTGATCACGATGCCGCCAAGTTCCAGCAGAAACTCGAGCTGATGAATGCCGCCGCCGCACTGCTCAACCAGCGACTGGGCGAGGAGCGCGTAACGGTCGAGATTAAGCACCAGTACCGCAACATGGCCGAGATCGTTCGCGACTACCCGGAGCTTATTGATGTTGCCAAGGAAGCCTACCTTGCCTGCGGCGTTGAGCCCAAAGTGCTGCCGATTCGCGGCGGCACCGACGGTGCACAGTTGTCGTTCCGCGGCCTGCCCTGCCCCAACCTCTCGACAGGCGGCTACTGTTACCACGGCGTCAACGAGTTTGTCCCGGTCAGCTCGCT
>USNA01000223.1 GCA_900555955.1 uncultured Collinsella sp.
ATGGCCTGCGCGTCGTAGGCAGGGATCTCGTCCTTATGATCTGTGCAATCGCACATATCAGCTCCTTTAATCTTAGCTGGGGTCGGGCGGCTTGGCTTTATTCGCTACTGCGGACAGTCCTGCGCAAGACGAAGAGCACATTAAGTGCTCTTCTTTGCGTGCGGAACTTGTAGCGAACAAAGCCAAGCCGCCCGACCCTAAGGTTAACTTGACTGATGATAGCAAATACGACAAGCGAGATGCCGGCGACTTGCAGGCATCTCGCTTTATCTAAATAACGTGGTTGATACTCAACCTTTATGTGAGGCTCTTACCTTATCGATAAGATACGGACTGCTGCGAATCTTTGACTACAACGTCGTGGGCGCCGCCTTCGACGATCGAGGTCGAGCTGACCCGCGTTAGGCGTGCCTTTTCCTGGAGCTCGGGGATCGAGAGGGCGCCGCAGTTGCACATCGTGGACTTGACCTTGTAGAGCGTGCCGCCCACGCCGTCCTTGAGGGAACCGGCGTAGGGAACGTAGGAGTCGACGCCCTCGACGAAGCTGAGCTTCGCGGCTCCGCCCAGGTCGTAGCGCTGCCAGTTGCGGGCACGTGCAGAACCCTCGCCCCAGTACTCCTTCATGTACTGGCCATTGACATTGACGCGCTCGGTCGGGCTCTCGTCAAAGCGGGCGAAGTAGCGGCCCAGCATCATAAAGTCGGCACCCATGGCAAGGGCGAGCGTCATGTGGTAGTCGTAGACAATGCCACCATCGGAGCAAACAGGCACGTAGACACCGGTCTCCTCGTAGTACTCGTCGCGGGCGCGGCAGACATCGATCAACGCGGTGGCCTGGCCACGACCGATACCCTTGGTCTCGCGGGTAATGCAGATGGAACCGCCGCCGATACCGACCTTGATGAAGTCGGCACCGCAGTCGGCCAGGAAGCGGAAACCCTCGGCGTCGACAACGTTACCGGCACCGACCTTGACGTCCTCGCCGTAGTTGGCGCGGATCCACTCGATAGTGCGCTTCTGCCACTCGCTGAAGCCCTCGGAGGAGTCGATGCACAGAACGTCGGCACCGGCCTCGATGAGCAGCGGCACGCGCTCGGCATAGTCGCGGGTGTTGATACCGGCGCCGACCATGTAGCGCTTGTCGTTATCGAGCAGCTCGTTGGGGTTGGTCTTGTGGCTGTCGTAGTCCTTGCGGAAGACGATGCCCATAAGGTGATCGTTGTCGTCGACGATCGGCAGGGCGTTGAGCTTGTTGTCCCAGATGACGTCGTTGGCAACCTTGAGGCTGATGTTCTTGTCGCCCACGATGAGCTGCTCACGCGGGGTCATGAACTCAGAGACCTTCGTCTGGTGGTCATCGCGACTGGGGCGATAGTCACGGCTGGTGACGATGCCCAGGAGCTTACCCTTGGGAGTGCCGTCGTCGGTAACCGGCATGGTGGAGTGACCGGTCTTCTCCTTGAGCTCGATGACCTGCTCCATGGTCATGTCGGGGGTCAGCGTGGAATCGGACTGAACGAAACCGGCCTTGTGATCCTTGACGGCCTTGACCATAGCGGCCTCGGACTCGGCGCTCTGGGAACCGTAAATGAAGGACAGGCCACCCTCGGTAGCGAGCGCGACACCCATATCGACGCCCGAGACGGACTGCATGATGGCGGAAACCATGGGGATGTTCAGGGTGATTGCCGGCTTCTCACCGCGCTTAAAGCGGGTTAGCGGCGTCTTAAGAGAGACGTTGTTGGGGATGCACTGCGAGGACGAGTAACCAGGGACCAGCAGATACTCCGAAAACGTGTGGGACTCACCGGGAAAGAACGTAGCCATGTTTCTCCTTTTTCCATGCGACCGGTCGGCTGCAGGCCTCGTAGGACCCAGCCCAACCTTGGGCGCCCAATACTGGGGAAGTATCTTAACGCACTTTGACTGCTACAATGCATGATTTAAGAAGAGCACACGAGGGTTTGACGCTGGCATTGCGTTTGCCCAGCAAACACTTTAGCGGGGAGACGTGGAGCAGATGGAGTACAAGACGACGGCAAAGCTGGTCATTCAAGCGTGCGACAAGGATCTGCCGGGCGTCTTCGGCCACGGCTGCGTCTTGCTGCTGCAGGGTATCGCCCGCGAGCACTCGCTCAACCGTGCCGCCAAGAGCATGGGCATGGCGTATTCCAAGGCCTGGCGCATTGTGAACGAAGCCGAAGGCCAGCTGGGATGCAAGCTCATCGAGCGAGACGGAGCCCGCGGATCCACGCTCACCCCCGCCGGCGAGCGAGCCATCGAAGTCTACGAGGAGCTGCAGGCCGACATAAACCAGGTCATTGCTACCAAAGCCAACGACCTCATCGCCAGCATCAAAAAGTAGCTAATTTGGGACGGGGCTTTTTTAGCTGCACAACCCCTTCTCATAAGTTGCGGTGAAATAGGGGCTGTTTATGCCGATAAAGCCGTAAATCAATCCATATTTCACCGCAACTTATGGAGTCGAGGATGATTTAGCTAGTTGCGAAGGGCGTTGTCTAGGGTTGACGCTACAACCAGTGGGTTGTCGGTGCCGGCAAAGAGGCGGATGGTACTCCCCTGCTTGCCACGTGGGGCCGAAAGACGCGTCGTTGCGCCGCCGGCAGGCGATGTGCGAAACTCCCCCGGCAAAGCGTCGAACAGCTCTCCTGCGCTAAGCTCGATAAGGTCAAACTCAACTGCCGGGCCAAAGCCGTGCTCGAGGATTCCCGTTGCAACCGCATGGTCGGGATGCGAGTTCAGCCCGGGATAGCACACGTTGCGCACCATCTCGTTGGCGGCCAGATACTCGGCCAGCGCACGGGCGCGGTCGAAGTGTGCCTGCATGCGGGTATTGAGCGAGTCCAGCCCGCGCTCCAGCGCACCGGCCTCCTCGGTAGAAAGGTCGAGC
>USNA01000224.1 GCA_900555955.1 uncultured Collinsella sp.
CCCCGGGGACTACGTTGACGCTGCTTGTCTCGCCCGGGTGCCGTTGGGCCAGGGAGGGGCGTCTTCGCTGATAGTCTTTGTTGAGAGAGAGCTGCTTTTATTGCGGCTCTTTCTTTGGTTTTGGGTATATTTGTTCTTGTTGAATTGTTATTGCGGATGGGCTAGGTACTTTGCTTTCCGCTGTTGTTTGTAGCCGTCTCGGCTTTGGTTGAGGGGAGACGTCCTTTATGCGTATTGTGTTTATGGGTACGCCTGATTTTGCTGTGCCTCCGCTGACTTCGCTTGTTGAGGCTGGGAACGAGATTGCGCTTGTTGTTACTCGTCCTGATGCTGTTCGTGGACGTGGTAAGAAGCTTGAGCCTTCTCCTGTTAAGGCTAAGGCACTTGAGTTGGGTTTGCCGGTTGTTGAGGCCAATCGTATGACGCCTGAGGTTGTTGAGGCGCTCCAGGCTGCGCAGGCTGATATTTTCTGTGTGGCTGCCTATGGCTGCATTTTGCCTGATGAGGTGCTGCATATGGCGCCGCTTGGTATTGTGAATGTTCATGCTTCGCTGCTGCCTCGTTGGCGTGGTGCTGCTCCCATTCAGCGTGCCATTCTTGCTGGTGATGATGTTGCCGGCGTTTCCATTATGCGTATTGGACATGGCGTGGATACGGGCGCTTATTGCGCGCAGGCCTCGACCTCGGTTGCCGGCAAGCATGCCGAGGCACTGACTATGGAGCTTGGCGAGCTGGGCGGTAGGCTGCTGGCCGATACGCTGCCCTCGCTTGCTGATGACACGGCGGTGTGGATCGAGCAGGATGAGTCCCTTGTCACGCATGCTGCCAAGATTTCTAAGCAGGAGATGCGTCTGGATCCTCAGATGTCTGCGCTCGATTGCGTGCGCCACGTGCTGGCTTCGTCCGATACCGCGCCTGCCCGTTGTGTGATTGCCGGCAAGACCATGCGCGTGCTCGATGCCGCGCCGGCAGATGTGTCGCTTGGCGAGGGGCTCGTCGCCGTTCAGGCCAAGCGCGTCTACCTGGGGCTTTCCGATGGTGCGGTTGAGTTGCTCGAGGTTAAGCCCGATGGCAAGCGCGCCATGGCCGCTTCTGCCTGGGCTGCCGGCCTGCAGGGTGTCGATCTGACGTGGGGTGTTTTGTCATGAGTAAGCTTTCCCCCGCGCGCAAGCTCGCACTCGATGTGCTGATGGAGGCTGATCGCCGCGGTATGTATGCACGCGACGTGTTGTCTTCCCGTGCTTCCGCCAAGGCCATTGACCAGCGCGATTCCGCGTTTGCCGCTCGCCTGGCGCTGGGCGTTGCCGCGACGCAGGGCATTTTGGACGAACTGCTTGACCAGTTTCTCGATAAGCCCAAAAAGGTTGCGCCGCGTGTTCGCATGGCGCTTCGTATCTCGGCCTTCGAGATGCTCTACCTGCATACCCCAGGTCGCGTTGCCGTGAGTCAGGGCGTTGAGCTGGTTCGCAGCGGCGCTAAATCGGCCGCCGGTTTGGCGAATGCCGTACTGCATAAGGTTGCGGACAACGTTGAGGACTTTGCCACGGCATCTGACGTGGATGAGTCCGAGCGTCGTTTGGTTCGCCTGTCTCGTTTGATGGGTCTTCCTCGCTGGCTGTGCGCTCGCATTATGGCGTCGTTCGATACGCCCGAGGGCGCGCTCAACTTTGCCGGCAATCTGGCGCCCGCGCCGCTCGCTTTGCATGAGAATGCCTTTACAACCAAACCCGATCCGTACATTTCGCAGCTTGTTGCGCCTGTGTTCCCGGGTTGCCATGCGCCGGTCGATGCGCAGGCCACGGTTGCGTCGGGTGTGTTTGAGCGCGCGGCTGCCGTGGCCTCGGACCTTAACGCCCAGCTCATCGCTACCGCGGCGACACGTCCCGGTCGTTGCCTAGAGATCGGCGCCGGTCGTGGCACCAAGACCTATGTGATGATGTGTCAGGCCAAGCGTGCCGGCTACGACCGTCAGCACACTGCACTCGATTTGCACGACCGCAAGTGCGACCAGAATCTCGCGCGTCTGCATAAGGCTGGCATCAAGGGCGTTCGTACCGTCTCGGGTGATGCGTGCGAGCTCGATGCGGTGCTCACGTCGTTCGATGCCATGCTTGGTAAGCCTGTTCTGTTTGATACGGTGTTTATCGATGCCCCGTGTTCGGGCACCGGCACCATGCGCCGCCATCCCGAGATTCCTTGGCGCCTGACCGAAAGCGACGTGACGTGCGAGCTGCCCCGCCTGCAACTCACGATGCTCAAAGAGGCCGCCGCGCGCGTTGCCGAGGATGGCGAGCTCATCTATGCGACGTGCTCGGTCTTTGATGAGGAGAACGCGCAGGTCGTGGATGCCTTCCTGGCCTCTCCCGAGGGCGCCGGCTTTACCGTGGCGCCGCTCTCCGAGGCGCAGATCCTGCAGCTACCCGAGTTTGCCCAGGCCAAGAAGCTCGTCTCCGTACGCCAAAACGACCGCGGGCTTTTCCAAAGCGTCCCCGTAAACGCCGACTCCTACGACGGCCACTTCTGCGCCAGGCTGGTCCGCAACTCTTAAGGGGCCTTGGATAGCTAATTTGGGACGGGGCTTTTTTAGCTACCCTTAAGCTTAGTTTGATACGCCTGCCAAGAAATAGGGCTATCTACTACGTTTAACCGATAACCTTCAACCATGCAGATTTTTGTGAAATCAAAACCGCAGGTAGACAGCTTGTCGTTTTTGTAAATTTTTAGGTATGCTCGGATTATACGGGTCAAACGTAGTAGATGGGCCTTTTTCGTGGCGCGGTCCTAGACCAGCTTTCTTGAAATTGGGTTTCGCTGCCCCTGATGATTTTTCTGGGACGGGGATAAATTAATCATTATGTACACAATGATTAATT
>USNA01000225.1 GCA_900555955.1 uncultured Collinsella sp.
CAATACGACCCGGTGGCGGCGCGGCCCGCGGTCGCCGCCTGCGCCGCATCGGCCGCGTCGTCAAGCTCGTCATCGGCATCCCGGGCGGCGGAAAGCAGCGCGCCGTCAACCGACTGCAAGCGCTCGAGTGCCGACCACTGCTCGCGCTCCTCGGCAGTGCCCTCAAGCTCCAGCGGCGCCTTCAGCGTGTACTGGTGCTCGGCGACCAGGCTTGTCTCGAGGTTGTCCGCATAGTGCGTCATCGTGGGCAGAATCGCCAGGCCAAAGAGCAGCAGCAGCGAGGCAAACGCAATGCCCACAAAGAGCGTGGCGAAGTTGCCCAGGTTGCGCAGGAAGATACGCAGGCGGAAGCGCGAGACAAAGCCCATGCGCTCCGGCAGTTGCATGCCACGCTTGGTGCCCGATTTGCCACTCGCCTCGTGACGAAGGAACTGCAACGGGGTCTTGCCCATTTTGCGAAGCAGACCCACCAGCGTGATGAGGATGAGCGCGGCGGCGGGAACCACGGCGCACTTCACAAAGATCTCCCAGCTCCAGTACACCTGGAAGGGCGGCAGACTGTACGACCCGTAATAGAGGCTGCGCATGGGCTCGGTAAAGAACACAACGCCGAGCGCAGTGCCCAAAAGCGCCGCAACCACGCCCACGATGGCGGGAAGCGCAAGATAGTGCAGGACAATCTCGCGACGGCGATAGCCGCTGGCGAGCAGCGTGCCGATGATGGCGCCCTCCTCCTCGATGGTGGCGTCGGTAAGGACCACAAAGACGAGCGCCATGATCACGATGATGATGTCGAGCAGCGTCATCCACATCATAGAGTCGCCGTCCACGTCGTCGCGCGCATAGCCAATGCCCTGATTGGAATCGGCGTCGACAAGATCGTCCACGCGCGCATCGGCGTCGGTCAGTGCCTCGACCATATCTTGCTCGGCGTCGATGCGGTCTGCAGTGGAGAGATCGCGATCGGCAAAGGTGAAGGAGTAGGTGTAGGCAGGTGCACCGCCGGCGTCCTCAAGTGCGGCAAAGCCGGCATCGGTGACCTCGGCAACACCGTAGGTGACGGTATTGATCGTAAAGTCGGAGTTGTTGAGGAACAGCGCTTGGCTATCGGGCTGGGTCATGATGCCGCAAATGGTGTAGGTGCGGCCCTCAAGTTCGACCTTATCGCCCACGGCGAGGTCGTTGTTGGTGGCAAAGACACGGTCGATGGCCACCTCGTCGTCCGTCTTGGGCTCCTTGCCCTCACAGTAGGACGCGATATCGACCTTGGTGCGGTGCGCATAGGTGCGCAGTGTGCGCTTGGTGCCGTCGTCGCCGGACGCCTTTTTGATGATGGCATTGATGGAGAAATTCTTGTAGAGCGTGACGCCGCCGACGTCGCCGGCTGCGTCCTCGGCGGCCTTGAGTTGATCGTCGGTAGCCTCGAAGGAAGTGGTCACGCGTCCGTCCTCAATCGTGTATGCATCGCGCATGTCGTCGATAAGGCAGCCGATGGAATGCGCCGCGAGCAAAAAGCCCGATGTAAGGGCGATGCTTCCGCACATAAGCAAAAAGATGCCCAGGTACTTGCCGATATTGCGGCGTAGCTCGCGCGGGAGACGTTTTGCGAGAGGTGTCATGGCGCCGCCTACCAATCGAGCTCGGCAGCGGACACGGGCGACTCGTTGAGCTCATCCTCGACGATACGCCCGTCGCGCAGGCGCAGCACGCGATTTGCCATGCGCGCGATGGCGGCATTGTGGGTGACAATGATGATGGTGCAGCCGTAGGTGCGGTTGATATCCTCCATGAGCTGCAAGATTTCCTTGGACGTCTTGTAGTCAAGCGCGCCCGTGGGCTCGTCGCACAGCAGCAGGCCCGGGTTTTTGACGAGTGCGCGGCCGATGGCGCAACGCTGCTGCTGGCCGCCCGAGACCTGGCGCGGGAACTTGTTGCGGTGCTCGTAGAGGCCCAGCGAACGCAGCAGGTCGTCGATGTTGAGCGGCTTTTTGGACAGGTGCGCCGTGACCTCGATGTTTTCCTTGATGGTGAGATCGGGCACCAGGTTGTAGAACTGAAAGACAAAGCCCAGCTCACGGCGGCGATACTCGCCCAGGTCGCCGGCGTTGAGCGTGGTGAGGTCGCAGCCGTCCACCAGAATAGAGCCGGCGTCGGCATCCTCCAAGCCGCCGATCAGGTTAAGAAAGGTCGACTTACCCGAGCCCGAAGGCCCCAGCATGACGCAGATCTCGCCGCGGTTGATGGACGTGTCGATGCCGTCAAGCACCGTCAGGCGCGCATCACCGTCGCCGTAGTGCTTTTTGAGATCCTTAACCTGGACGTAGGCTTCCTGCGTTGCCATGGTATCCCCCATTGTTAGCCTCGTACTACTTTATGAGCGTAATAGTAAACCTTGGCGAACTATTTTTGGGCGAGAGCGGGGATTTGTTTCAAGACTAGTCGTTGGGGACGCTCTTAAATGACTAGGTGGCTAGGCGCGGGATTTGGCGCGTGCGAGGGCGAAGCCTGCGGCGGCGATGGCCACGGCAAAGAGCACCGTGACGCCTAGGTCGCAGGCGATGTCCCCCAGCACGGCAGACGTCAGGTCCGAGGCAAGCGCCTTGCCGATCGCGTCGTTCACCCAAAACGTCGGCACAAAATGCGCCACGGTCTGCACGGCCGAACCCATGAGCGACAGCGGCATCCAGGCGCCGCCCAAAAACGTCATGAGCATGCCAAGCAAGTTGCCCACGCCGTTGAGCAGCTCCTCGCGCGCACCCAGGCTCGAAAGGGCAAAGCCAACGGCCAGCGGCGTGCACGCCAGGGCAAACGTCGCCGCCAGCGCCAGACATACACAGCCCACGCCGACC
>USNA01000226.1 GCA_900555955.1 uncultured Collinsella sp.
ACGCTGCTCGCCGGCGTCGGCCATGATCGCGTCGACCTGGGCGTCCGTTACCAAACCGTTGGTACCCAGGGCAAAGACCACGATCTTGCCGGCAAGGTTCTGCTGGATATAGCCCTCAAATGTCGCGCGGCCCGCATCAAACTGGCGGCCCTTTTCGGCATCGATATGGCTGTGCGGGAACACGCCGTCAAAGGAATCAACGGCGCGCAGCGACACGGAGTCGCCGATCATCAACAGGTCGTAGGAGCCATCGGGGAAGCCGTCGTTGTCCTTGTCGGTGTCGTCGGCCGCTTGCTGGTCGGTGGGCGCGGTGTTTTCGGCTTCCTTGTTCAGAACTTCGGCGCCCTCGCCGCTCAGCGCAGACGTCTCGGGCACAAAGATCAGACCGCCCAGTGCAACGACCAACACGACAGCGCAGGCTGCGCAGACAGGGACGTGCGCGCGTGCCCAACTGGCGGGCGTGGTGGTGCCATCGCGGAATTCGGCGACGGTGCGGCCGAAGGCGCCCTTCCTAAACGGCGTTTCGATAAAGCGATAGGAGCACTCGGCCACGGCGACCACCAGCAGCACCTGCAAAATGTACTGCCACCAGGGCGTATCGTTGATGTTGGCGACCGGGTTCATGAGCAGCAGCAGCGGATAGTGCCACAGGTAGATGCTGTACGAGCGCTTGCCAACCCACACGAGCGGCTCGGCGGACAGCGCGCGGGCAACCATTCCCTGGGGCTGCACGCAGGCCGCGATGACCATGAGCGTGAGGATGGAGCATAGCAGTGTGCCGCCGCGATACTGGAACGCGGTGTAGCCGTTGGTGAGCGCGACCATGGCGGCAAGGCCAACCAGACCCACGACGCCCAACACGTCGATGGATGCGGGCGAGGACCAAAAGCGCACGAGGGTGCTCGGCTGTGCCGGGGCGGTCTCGGCTGATTCGTCGGCCTTCTCGCCAGGCTTGTCCTCGGCGTTCTTGCCGTGCTTGGCGGCGCCAGCCAGGCGATTGAGCCCCAAACGATGAGCGAGACGCACTGGCGCCAGGTCGCGATCGGGGATAAAGGCCATCCAGGCACCCAGCAGCAGCGAGAACACGCGGGTGTCGGTGCCGTAGTACACGCGGCTGGGGTCGGCGGCGGGGTTGTAAAGCACCATCATGGCGAGGGCAGAAACCGCGGCAAGGCCCAGAACCACGCGGCGCGTGTTGGGCTTGCTCGCATGCATGGATACCATGGCAAACAGCAGTGGCGGCCAAATCAGGTAGAACTGTTCCTCGATGGCAAGCGACCAAAAGTGCGTGAGCGGCGAAGGGTCGCCCAGGGCATTGAAGTACGAGACGTTTTGGGCAATCTGCCACCAGTTGTTGAAGAACAGCAGCGACGGCAGGATGTCGGGGCGCATCTTGGTGAGCATCACGTGGTTAAAGATGGTGCACAGCGCGCAGGTCACGAACACTACCGTTACCACGGCGGGGACTAGGCGACGGATGCGGCGAATCCAGAAGCTCTTAAGGTCGATGCGGCCGGTCTTAGCGACTTCGTTGAGCAGCAAGCGCGTGATCAGATAGCCCGAAAGCACAAAGAAGATCGTAACGCCGAGCAGGCCGCCCTGAGCCCACGTGAGGTTGAGGTGATAGAGCACCACCGCGACGACGGCAAGCGTGCGCAGGCCGTCGAGCGCAGGAATGTAGCGGGACTTGGGACGAGCGGGCGCCTGTTCTTTTGCGGCGCTGTTAGTGTGGGCGTCCTTGTTGGTGGGCGTTCGATGCGGGACCGGGCCGCGTCGCGACTCGCCGGCGCGGCGGTCGGCGCGTGGGCGTTCGTGCGGCGCCTGGTTATCGGGCGCGCGGCGCGGACCGCGTGGGCTCGATGGTGGGAATTGTTCCATAAAACATCATCCAATGACGAGAATAATCAGCACATATTCATTGTAGCTGCCTGCTCCTGTGAATGCTTGCTGCTGGCGCAACCTCAAGGGCGCGTTCACATCAAAGTGAACTAAAGTTATAGAGGTGCGAGGGCGCACGATCGACGGCCGACGGTGGGCATAAGGCCCGCGGACGAGGAGGTTTCCATGGCAGATAGCGGCATCGTTGCGGTGTTCGGCAGCATGAACATGGACCTTTCGGTGGCGTGCGAGCGCATGCCGCGTGCGGGCGAGACCGTTGGCGGCAGCGGGTTTATCACCAACGCCGGCGGCAAAGGAGCCAACCAGGCCGTAGCTGCTGCGCGCATGGGCGCGCACACGCATATGATCGGCGCGGTCGGCTGCGACGCATTTGGCACGTCGCTCGGGGCGGGGCTCCAAGACGCCGGCGTGGACTGTGTCTTTGTAGCGCGTCGCGATGACGTGGAGACGGGAACGGCGACCATCATTCGCTGCGAGGGTGACAACCGCATCGTGCTGTCGCCGGGTGCCAACCATGCGCTCGCGGGCGAGGATGTTGCCCGCGCGCTGAGGCGTCTGGTAGCCGATGAGCTCGACGGAGACGCCAGCGATATTGCCCCGGCTGCCGGAAGCGTCTTTATCGCCCAGGGCGAATGTGACCTTGCGGCGACGGCCGAGGCGCTTGTTTGCGCTCACGAGCTCGGGTTCTATACGGTCTTTAATCCGGCGCCTGCCTGCGAGTTGCCTGCGGAGGCCTGGCCTGCGGTCGACCTGGTTTGTCCCAACGAGACTGAGTGCCAGGTGCTGACGGGCATCTTGCCCGCGGATGATGCGAGCTGCGTCGCGGCGCTCAATGCCCTGCTCGCCAAGGGTGTCGGAGCCGCGGTCATTACGTTAGGCGGAGCCGGGTCGGTTACGCTTGGCGATAGCGGCGAGCTGTTGCGCATGCCGGCGCTTTCGAACGAGGT
>USNA01000227.1 GCA_900555955.1 uncultured Collinsella sp.
CTACGACTTGCGCCTGCCGGCCGATACGTACTGCTTTGTCGCGGGCGATGCAGCCTATCTGGTCGATACGCGCCGCGCGCGCCGTACCGACACGGCGTTTGCCCAACATGCGGCGCCGTTCCTATCGCACTTGTTGCCCTGCCGCACGCCGGTCCATATCGCCGCCGACCAGGTGGGTGAGTTCTGCCGCATGGCGCTGCCGATCTTGCGCGACTACACCGACCTGACCGCTCCTGCCGTACTTGACGCCGTGGCGCCCGAGCCGAGTTTTGCCATGGCGATTGGCGTCGACGATGGCCTTGTGACCTGCAAGATTACGGTGGCCTACGGCGATTGGTCGGCAGATCTCTTTAGTCTTGGTGCTCCGGGCAGTCCTTTCGAAGAGCAACGCCCCGGCGTTCCGCCCCGCGATACGCTGGCGGAGTTTCGCGTTATGGACACGGCTGCCCTGTACTTTGATTTCCGCGAGGGCGGCCTGGCGTTTGAGGAGCGCGATGACGAGAGCCTGTTCCACTTGCTGACCGAGGGCCTGTCTGCCCTGTCTGAGCTTGGAGAGGTCATGCTCAGCGACCGCCTGCGCCAGATTTCGGTCCGCCCTGCGCCCAAGCTCTCGGTGCGCGCCACCGTCAAGAGTAACTTGCTCGACGTCGAGCTGGGTGCGAGCGGGCTTTCGGCGGGCGACCTTGCCATCTATCTGGACTCGTATAAGCGCCACCAGACGTTCGCGCGCCTTACGTCCGGCGACATCGTTCGCCTGGATGAAGGTGCCCGCGCTGCGTTTGGCCTTGCCGAGGACCTGGGCGTCGATGCCGTCGACCTGCTCGACGGCGTGTCGCTTCCCGCATCGAGTACCCTGTTCGTCGACAACATGCTTGCGCGCACGCCCGAGCTCGAAGCCGATCGCGACGCTGCATTCCGTCGCACCGTCGAGCGCTTGGATACGCTCGGCAAGATGGACTTTACGGTGCCGGTCTCGCTCAAGGCCACACTGCGCGGCTATCAGGTCGACGGCTACCAGTGGCTCGGCTCGCTCGAGCATCTGGGCCTTGGCGGCATTTTGGCCGATGATATGGGTCTGGGCAAAACGCTGCAGATGATCGCGCACATTCTGGCGCGCGTGGAGGCGGGGGACACCAAGCCCACGCTCGTGGTATGCCCCGCGTCGCTCGTGTACAACTGGGCTGCCGAGTTGGAGCGCTTCGCCCCCTCGATTGATGTGTGCGCCATCGTGGGCGCCAAGGCCCAGCGTCGCGTGCAAATTGCCGGTGCCGCCGAGCACAACGTGGTCGTGACGTCGTATGACCTCATGCGTCGCGACATCGACGAATATGTCGAGCAGGACTTTGCCCGCGTAGTGCTCGACGAGGCCCAGTACATTAAAAACCCGCTCACCCAGGTGGCTCGCGCTGCAAAGCGCCTGCCGGCCGGCGTGCGCTTTGCCTTGACGGGCACGCCCATCGAAAACCGCCTGTCCGAGCTTTGGAGTATCTTCGACTTTTTGATGCCGGGTCTTCTGGGCACGCGCGACTCATTTGCCAAGCGCTTTGAGAGCCCCGTCGACCATGCCGAGGGCGACAGTGCCGCTCGTCTGCAGGCGCTCGTGTCGCCGTTTGTGCTGCGTCGCGTCAAGGAAGATGTGGTGGCCGATCTGCCCGAGAAGATCGAGGATACGGTGATGGCACAGCTTGCCGGCGAACAGCGCAAGCTCTACCTGGCCAACCAAGACCGCATCGCCCAGCAGGTGCAGCACCGCGAGGCCGGGGAGTTTAAGAAAGATAAGCTCAAGGTGCTCGCCGAGCTCACCAAGCTGCGCCAGATCTGCTGCGACCCGCGTCTACACTACGAGGATTACAAGGCGGGGAGCGCCAAGCTCGATACGTGCATGGAGCTCGTGCACGGCGCACTCGACGGCGGGCATCGCATCCTGTTGTTCAGCCAGTTTACGGGTATGCTCGATATCATCGGCAAGCGCCTGTCTAAGGAGGACATCGCCTTCCTTAAGCTCACGGGCGCTTCGTCTAAGGAGAGCCGCGCCAAGATGGTTGCGCAGTTCCAGGCAGGCGAGGTGCCGGTGTTCTTGATTTCGCTCAAGGCGGGCGGTGTTGGCCTTAATTTGACGGCTGCCGACGTGGTCATCCACTACGACCCGTGGTGGAACGTGGCCGCGCAGGACCAGGCGACCGATCGCGCCCACCGCATTGGCCAGCAGCACACCGTGACCGTGTACAAGCTCATCGCCAAGGACACGATCGAGGAGCGCATTATGCAGATGCAGGAGTCCAAGCGCGATCTGGTTAACAGCGTGCTCGGCGGCGATGGCATCTCATCGGCACTGTTCACGCGCGAGGATGTTCTGGCACTGCTCGGTGGCGACGGTCGCCAACTTGCGCATGCCGATGGGTGCCAGGACAGGTACTCGGAATTGCCTGAGCGCCCTGGACTCTGCCGAGCCCCTCGATATGTGTTCATTTGCCATGCCGTGGATGGTTCGCCTACCTTTGGGCATAAGAAGCATCAGGAATATTGGCACATCAGCAAAGGAGAACATCATGGCGAAATTCTTTAAGGACTCCGACGGCAAGCTCGTTGCCGCCCTTGGCGACGGCGTTGCGACCCCTGCCGGCTGCACGGAGCTGACGGCAAACACCGAGGATGCGGCGCACGAGAAGCACGTGCCTGTTGTCGAGATCGAGCGCGACGGCCACGTCATTCGCGCGCGCGTGGGCTCGACGGAGCACCCCATGCTGCCCGAGCACTACATCGAGTGGATCGCGCTTGAGGCCGAGGGCCGCCTGGAGGTCCATTACCTTGAGCCCGGCATGACGCGCACGCCGTCGATGCGGCC
>USNA01000228.1 GCA_900555955.1 uncultured Collinsella sp.
CCCGCCATGGCAAAGCTCGAGAGAAGACACAGGCCCGAGTAGCAAAAGCAGATGGCGCCGTGGCTAAAGACCTCCAGGTCAACGTCGGGCGCGGCTTCGTGGATGGCGGCGATCTCGTCGATGGAGAGCTCGCGCGAGAGGGTCACGCGGTCGGCGCCCTGCTCACGGCACCAAAGCGTTCCGCGGTCATCATGAATGTTCGCCTGGGTCGAGATATGTGTCTCGATGCCGGGCATGGTGCGCTTGACCTCAAAGAACAGGCCCCAGTCCTGGATGATAAAGGCGTCGGCGCCCAGCGTGGAGCAGCGATGGATGAGCTGCAGCGCATCGCTCATCTCGGACTGCTTGATGACAATGTTGACCGTGACGTAGACGCGCGAGCCAGCCAGGTGCGCGGCGCGGCAGGCCTGCTCAAAGGCCTCATCGGTAAAATTGGTTGCCTTGCGGCGGGCGTTGAAGCTGCCCATGCCGCAGTAGATGGCGTCTGCCCCGGCAGCGAGCGCGGCGGCAAAGGGCTCGGGGCCTCCGGCGGGGGCCAAGAGCTCGGGTCTGCGGTTGGTGGTTCGACTGGCGGTTGCGGTCATATCCTGCCTTTCAAAATGCTCAGATACTCAAAAGTATAGTGGCGCCGTCGCGATGGGCGATGCCCGCAGCCTAAGCAGGACAAAGTCTTCAGCAGCCTCTCGGGCAAAAAATGATCCGTTTTCCTCCGTCCCCAAGGGATCAGTGGGTTAGCCCTCCTTGCGGACCTTTTGCAGATAGCGGTAGACGCTGGGCTCAGAGATGCCAAGCGCGGCGGCGGCGCAGGCAACGGCACCCTTGAGCATAAATACGCCATTGCCGTTAAGGTGGCGAATAACGTCCACGCGATCGGCCTGGCCGAGCGAGGCGACATCCTGCCCGCGGCTTTCGAGCAGCTCGGAAATACTGCGGTCGATGAGCTCCTGCGTGGACTCCGAAAGGCTCTCGACCTCGATGGGGGAGGGTTCCGTGCGGATCGGCGCGGCATCGAAGCAGGCCATAAGCTGCTGGGCCATGGCATTGATGCTGCGCACGGCCGAAAGATCGGTGTTGACGCAGAGCATGCCGACGATCTCGCCGTTCTCGCGGATAAAGTACGTTGCGGATTCCAGCGTCTTGCCGCCGGCGCCGCGGCCTTCGTAGCCCGTAATGAACGGCAGGTCGCGATACTTGGGATCGTGCATGATCTTGAGCGCAAGGTCGGTAGCGGGCCCGCCAATCTTACGGCCGCTCACGATACCGTTGCGAATATCGACGATGGCATGGTCGGGATCCGAGAAATCATGCAGGACGATCTCGCTGTTCTTGCCAAGTATCTGCTCCAGGAAATCGACCATCGGCAAAAAGCGGCGTACGGTCTCGTTCACGGGCAACTCCTTTGGGTGAAATCGGAAATGTTCATAACAATTTTTTATCATGGTAACACGGTGTCTATTGACTCGCATATTCGCAGGTACATTGCGTAATATAGAGGAGCGGTAGGAATTTGGCGGTAAACGGTCGACCAAAAGAAAAGTTAGATGGTAGTTTAAGTAAACACTTTTCTGACCTGCGTAAACGTTTAATGTCAGCTGAAGAATAGTCTGATAACAAAAAATTATTATTGGGAATGAGAAAAATCTTTAATACGATATGCAACGAAGGCACAACCTCAGCCCCGCACTGCGTCACAATAGAACATTAGATGCGAAAACAACTACTTCTAGGATTGGTGGTCAAATGGCCCAGGAGACGGTTACGAACGGCACTGAAGCCCTGTTCACTCGCGAGGGCATGCCTCCCGTTAAGGAAATGATCCCGTGTGCCCTTCAGCACGTACTGGCATCGTTTGCCGGCATCATTACCCCGGCGGTCATCATGGCCGGCGTCTACGGCTTTAATAGCCAGCAGAGCACCGACATCATTCAGGTCGCGCTCATCCTTTCGGCGATCGACACGGCCCTTCAGGCCTTCGCCCCCTTCCGTCGCATCGGCGGCGGCCTGCCCATCGTCATGGGCGTCTCGTTCGCGTTCCTGCCGGCCCTTCAGGCCATGGGCGCCTCGGGCTTTAGCTTTGGTGCGCTGCTGGGCGGCGAGATTGTCGGCGGCGCCGTCGCGGCCCTCTTTGGTCTGGCCTACAGCAAGATTAAGTGGCTGTTCCCTCCCGTCGTGACCGGTACGGTCATCTTCTCCATCGGCGTTTCGCTGTATCCCACGGCCGTCAAGTATATGGCCGGCGGTATGGGCACGCCGCTGTGGGGCACCCCGCAGGCATGGTGCGTCGCTCTTATCACCTTCGCCGTGGTCTTTGCGCTCGCCAACTTTGGCAAGGGCACGCTCAAGCTGGGATCCGTGTTCTTTGGCATGATCGTTGGCATGATCGTTTCGATCCCCTTTGGCATGATCGATTTCTCGAGCGTCGCCACCGCTCAGGTCTTCGCCCTTCCCAAGCTCATGCCCTACGCGCTCGAGTTTGATCCCGAGGTCTGCATTACCCTCGCCGTCGTGTTCCCCATGGTTGCCATCCAGGTTATCGGTGACGTCTCCGCCGCCTGCCTGGGCTCCATCGACCGTATGCCCACCGAGCGCGAGCTTTCCGGTGCTATCGTGTCCCAGGGCATCACCTCTATGGTCGGCGGCCTGTTGGGCGGTCTTCCCACCAGTGCCCTTGGCCAGAACGTGGGCATCATCTGCTCCAACAAAGTCGTCAACAAGTGGGTCTTTGTGATCATCGCGGCCGTCTTTGCCACCGCCGGTCTGGTCCCGCAGCTCACCGCCGTCCTTTCCGCTATCCCGCAGCCCGTCATCGGCGGCGCGACCGTCGGCGTC
>USNA01000229.1 GCA_900555955.1 uncultured Collinsella sp.
TTTGATCAGGCCAAGCCGGCGACATGGGCAGGATGCAAGCCGATCGAGGGCTCGTCCAGCACATAGAGCACGCCTGTCGATCGGTTGCGCACCACGCGGGCAAGCTGCACGCGCTGGCGCTCACCCGTGGAGAGCGTGGCACCGGCGCGATCGAGCGAAAGATAATCGAGACCCAGGTCGACCAGGCGGCGGGCCGCGCTCAAAAACGAATCGCAGATATCCGTCGCCATGGGCCGCATCTCGGCCGGCAAGGATGCGGGCACCCCGCGCACCCACTCAATCGCCTCACCCAGCGTCATGGCCGCGGCCTGCGCCAAATTGATACCGCGCACCTGAGGCACGCGGCAACCAGCTCAGGCGTGCTGCGGGGGCGCTGCCGCGGAGACACGCGTGCCGCCGCAATCGCGGCATGGCCCCTCGCGCAAAAAGCGCGCAACGCGTTTTAAACCCTTATCGTCCTTAACCTTGGCGAGCGCATTCTCGACGGTATAGACGGCGTTGTAATAGGTGAAATCGAGCGGCGTGGCTCCCTCACCGTTTTTGGGAACGTAGAGAATGTGCTTTTTAACCGCCGGGCCGTGAAACACGATGTCGCGCTCTTTAGACGTGAGCTGGTTAAACGGCACATCGGTGCGCACGCCCATCTCGCCAGCCACTTGCTTCATCAGATCCCACATGAGCGTGCCCCAGGGAAGCACCGCGCCTTCATTGATGGTCTTTGACTCGTCGGGCACCAGGCTCGCCTCGTCCACCTCGCGCATGACACCGGTGCCGCCGCAGGTGGGACCCGCACCGCCGCCATTGAAAGCCAAATCCTCGGCACTCGGCGCGTAGAACTCGCGACCGCATGCAGGGCACGTGAGCGATAGGCCAGCAGCAACGTTAAGGCTCGGCTCCACGCGCGCCCCGCAGTGCGGGCACACATGATGGGCGCAACGGCTAAAGAGCAGACGCAGGCTATTGTTGAGCTCGGTCATGGTGCCAAAGGTCGAGCGCACGCCCGGTACGCTGGGGCGCTGATGCAATGCGAGCGCCGCCGGCACGTGCAGCACCTCATCCACCTGAGCGTGCTCGGCCTGCGTCAGGCGACGTCGAGTATAGGTGCTGAGCGCCTCCAAGTAGCGACGCGAGCCCTCGGCATAAAGAACCCCCAGTGCCAGCGAACTCTTGCCCGAACCCGACACGCCGGCAATGCCCACGAGCTTTCCCAGCGGAATATCGATATCGATGTCCTTGAGGTTATGGACGCGCGCGCCGCGCACCTCGATAGCCTGCGGGCTCATCTTCTGTTCCGTCACCTTTATCACCCTACTCATGCCATAAAACTCGATCGCGGATGTACTCGCCCAGCATGGGCACGGTAAACCGGACGAGACCGTATCCGGCAGCCCCGATGACGCGCTCGCGAATCAGGCTTGCGCGATATTTACTCGCCCAACTCTGAGTATGGTCGCAGCGCTCAATGATATCCGCCATACGCGTCGGTTTACCCTCGTCAACCGCCATGGCCTCGATAAAGAGGCGTTGCGGACTGCGCAATCCATAATACAGGGGCGCGTCGACCGCTTCATAGAACTCGGAGACGGCATCCGCATGGCCATCCTCGACATCGCACCTTTCAATGACCTGCGAGCCACGCCGGACGGCAGAGCGCCACATGTAATAGCCCACCAGCTGAACCATATAGGGATGCCCCATGCTTTTGCGCGCCGCAAGGTCCGCCGTCTCCACGTCAACGTAAAGACCAGCGTCTTTGACCGTCTGGATATACGAATCGCGCACCTTGGGCAAAGATATCGCCCCCAGCGTACGCTGCTGGGCACGCCGCAAAAACGTCACGCTCGGCTCTTCGAGCAGATCATCAACCATGCTGGGCAAGCCGGCGAACACCAGCGCAAGACCGCGCTGGTCGCTATCGGACAAGCCCGTGGCATCCTGGTCTCCGAGCACCTGCTGATAGAGAACGGCAAGAGCCGCCAGCTCCTCGATAGACGCAGATTGAGCCTCGTCAATCGCAAACAGTATGCCCTTGCCTGGACCGAGCTTCTTGAGGCGCTCGTTGACCAGCCCTCGCAACGTCTCGCCCTTTGCCCGCGCCGCCTCGACCGACATCCGGCCAAACGACGGACCGAACTCCATTGACGTCACAACGGGTTTATTCGAGCGAAGCGCGTCGGCCAAGCGGTCGCATAAGCCAAGCGAAGCGGAATCGGAGACAACCGCCCATCCGCGCTCGCTGGCCAGACGTTGCAGCTCCCGCAGGAGAACCGTCTTGCCGCAGCCGCGGTTTCCCGTAATAAGCATGAGCCTGCCCGGCGCTCCAGCGCCGTTATCAAGCCCTTCCTCGAAATCTTCGATGACCGACTCGCGACCGATGAGTATCGGAGGCCGCTTACCAGCCGTGGGCTTAAAGGGATTTGGATTCATGTCGGCCTCCTCGGATTGGCAAACCCTGGTAATAGTTATACCAACTTGTACCGAGTTACACCAATAGCATACGACAAAGGAACTGACCCTCTATCACCTATGGCCGAAAAACTCGGCGTCTGCTGCTCGCCAGGGGCGAAAGGTGGCGGGATCGATCTTTACGTGCGCCGCGGCGGGTACGTCGTACCATTTGACCGTGTAACCGGCACCGTGAGAGCAAAAGACCGAATCGGGCGTGTTGGGCAGATCGGCCTCGGGCTCATAGGTGGCCGCCTCGATGACGCGCTCAGCATCATGGCAAGCCGCATAGCCGGCAAACTCTAGGTACAGATGTCCGTGACCGCTCGTGTAGGCAGCCACCTCCAGCGCGTAATCCTGCACCTCGGATGCCGGT
>USNA01000230.1 GCA_900555955.1 uncultured Collinsella sp.
TCTACCTTAAGAACCGCACGCCGCTGCGTCCGCGCATCTTTGGCGGTGGACAGGAAGCCGGCCGTCGCGCCGGTACGCAGGACCTGCGCACGCAGCTGGCTTTTGCCGCCGCCGCTTCCGTGTTGCTGCCGAATGTGGGCCGGGAGCGTGCGACACTACAGTCCCTGTCCGATAAGCTCTACGCCACGCTTACGGCCCATCCTCGCATTCACGCCACGATGGGCGACTATGCGCATGCAGACCGTCTGCCGGGCATGGTTTCGATCTACGTCGACGGCATGGACTCCGAGGAGCTCATCATCAAGCTCGATGCCGCCGGTTTTGAGGTTTCGGCCGGATCGGCTTGCTCGAGCGGCAGCATGGACCCGAGCCACGTGCTCAGCGCCATGGGCATTGGTCGCGAGCAGGCATTGGGCGCACTGCGCATTTCCTTCGATGACCGCGTGAATCCGAGCGATCTGGACGACTTTGCCCAGACGCTGTTGTCGATCGTGGGTGCCGCATGATTGTCGCCGAGCTCGAGCGCGCCCTGCTGGCGCGCTATCCCAAGACGGATACTGAACCCTGGGACCATGTAGGCCTGTCCGTTGGAGACCCTGCAGCCAAGGTCACCGGCGTGGCCTGCGCGCTCGACGCGACCGAGGCAAACGTACGCCGCGCTCTCGAGGCCGGCGCCAACGTACTGCTGACGCATCATCCCATCTATATCAAGGCCCCCGAGGCCTTTTGTCCAGCCGATTCTAAGCGTCCCCAGTGCAGCGCTGCACTGTACGAGGCGGCTCGTTGCGGCGTGAGCATCATCTCGCTTCACACCAACCTGGACCGCTCGCACGAGGCGCGCGTTCGCCTGAGTGAGTTGCTGGGCGCTGAGCCCATGAGCTCGCTGGAGCATGTGGACGAGCCTGAACTCACCGGTCTGGGCGCATTCGCGACCCTCCACGACGCCTGCAACCTGCGCGATCTCGCCAACCGTGCCGCCACGGCGTTTGGCAGCGACCCGCGCGTGTGGGGTGAGACCGATCACCCGTGCCGCACCGTCGCCATTCTGGGCGGCTCCCTCGGCGACTTTGGCGAGCTTGCCATCGCCGCAGGGGCGGACGTCATCGTGACGGGCGAGGCAGGCTATCACGTGGCGCAGGACCTCGCTCTGCGCGGCCTGGGCGTCATCCTGCTCGGCCACGACCGCTCCGAAGAGCCGTTCGTGGATATCTTGATGAACTCTGCGGTTAACGCTGGGGTCGACCCCTGTCATGCGATTAAAATACTGAACCCTTGCCAATGGTGGACTGTGACAAAAGGAGAGAACTTATGAGCGCCGGCGCTACGCTACTCAAGCTGCAACAGATCGATTTGGAGCTCGCCCGCAACAAAAGCGAACTTGCCAATATGCCGGAGCTCAAGGAGCTCGCCTCCAAGCGCAAGACCTACGTTAAGCTCAAGTCCGAGATGACCAAGCTCTATGCTCAGCGCAAGGACCTGGACATTGAGCTCGACGATCTCAACACCACCGAGATCCAGACCAACAACGCCATCGAGGCTGCCAAGAAGCGTCACGTCGACGGCTCTGATTACCGTGAGGTGCAGGACCTGGAGAATGAGCTTGCCACCCTGGCAAAGCGTCTGGACAAGATCGAGCACACCCGCAAGGATGTCGTTGTCGCCCATAAGGAGGCGCTCGACCGCGAGGCCCGCGCGCAGGCCATCATCGCCAAGTTCGAGGAGGGCGTGAAGGCCGATACCAAGGCCGCCCGCGCCAAGGCCGCCGACCTGCAGGCCCAGATCGACGCCGCCACCAAGGAGCGTACCGCGCTGGCTGCCACGCTGCCGACTGACGTGCTCACCGACTACGAGCGCCTGCTTAAGCAATTCCGCGGCCTGGCCGTCGAGACCATCCAGGGCAACATACCCACCATCTGCCACACCGCGCTGCGGGCATCGTCCATGAGCGACCTCAACCACGACGGCAGCGAGATTACGCATTGCCCCTACTGCCACCGCCTGCTGGTGCTCCCGAGCAAGGAAGCTTAAATGATGACGGCGGCATCCAACAATTCAATGCAACTTGAGGGAAAAACGATCCTGCTGGGTATTAACGGCGGGAGTGCCGCCCCTTAGACGCGGCAAAGCGTCGTGGATGGTCGGCAAAAAACCGCGGCGCACGCGTCAAGGTCGTTATGAGCGAGCATGCTACGGAGTTTGTGGGCCCGCTCACCTTCCGCGCGCTCACCAATGAGCCGGTCGCGGTAGGTCTGTTTGATGACCCCTCCGACCCCATCCACCACATTTCGCTCGCGCAGGAGCCCGACATGGTGGTCGTAGCACCCGCGACGGCCAATATCATCGCTAAGATGGCCAACGGCATTGCCGATGACCTTATCTCCACGACGCTGCTCGCCACGCCGCGACCCATTGTGATCGCGCCGGCCATGAACAATGGCATGTGGAAGGCGCCGGCAACCAAGGCCAATATGGCCACGCTGCGCGACCGCGGGGTGCACGTGGTTGGCCCCGGTAGTGGCTACCTTGCCTGCGGTGACGTGGACACGGGGCGCATGAGCGAGCCCGAGGACATTGTCGAAGCCATCTGCGAGGTGCTCAATCCCGTGCCACAGGACCTTGCAGGCAAGCGCATCGTCATCACTGCCGGCCCCACACATGAGCCGATCGATCCGGTGCGCTTTATCGGTAATCGGTCGTCGGGCAAGATGGGCATTGCCCTGGCAGGGGAGGCCGTACGCCGCGGCGCTGCGGTCAAGCTCGTGCTGGGACCGACGTCGCTCGATGTTCCCCGGCTCAGCGTA
>USNA01000231.1 GCA_900555955.1 uncultured Collinsella sp.
CGAGCGTTCCGCCCCCCAGTATCCGTGGTTCCAGGTCAACAACATGGGCCTCGAGCGTCCGTTGTTCTTTAAGGGCGAGGGCACTCACCATGTGCGTCTGGTCGTCGACGACGACATCGCGACCATCTTTGTCGATGATGTTGCGCTCAACGCTCGCTTCTGCAATAAGCAGGGCCAGGGTGTGGCGCTTACCGTCACCGACGGTGCGCTCAAGTGCGCAAACGCAACGATCGCGTCTCTGTAGCGGCAACGAACCGTTTTATGATTTAGAAAAGGAATGGAGAGGAACATGGACTACAAGGCAGTGTCCCAGCAAGTCGTCGACAACGTCGGCGGACTGGAGAACATCGAGGGCGCCACGCATTGCGTGACCCGTCTGCGTCTGGTGCTCAAGGATACGAGCAAATACAACAAGGCCGAGCTCGAGAACATCGATGGCGTCAAGGGCGTGCTGTACAACAGCGGCCAGCTCATGATCATCTTCGGTACCGGTACCGTCAACAAGGTTTACGATGAGTTTATGGCTCTGACGGGCGTTAAGGAGATCAGTGCTTCCGAGGTCAAGGGCGCCGAGGCGGACAAGAAGGGCAAGTTCTTCTCGGTCCTCAAGGTATTCTCGGATATCTTTATCCCCATCATTCCTGCCTTCGTCGGCGCTGCAATCATCATCGGCCTTAAGTCGCTGATCGTTGCCAACGGCCTCTTTGGCATGGAAGGCAGCCTCGCCGATCACAGCGAGTTCCTCAAGAACCTCGCAAGCTTCTTTGCCATTATCGCCACCACGTTCGACTACCTGCCTGTCCTGGTTATGTACAGCGCGGTCAAGCGTTTTGGCGGTAACCCGATCCTGGGCATCCTCGTCGGTATCGTCATGGTTCACCCGAGCCTTATGAACCGCAACACGTTCGTTATGGACCCGACGGGTGCTGAGTACTGGAACTTTGGTCCGCTATCCATTCCCATGGTTGCTTTCCAGGGCGGCGTGTTCCCTGCAATCCTGACTGCCTGGTTTATGGCCAAGGTCGAAAAGATTGCCCAGAAGTACATCCCCGAGGTCGTTTCGTTCGTCTTTGTCCCGACCGTTACCCTGATTCTTGCTAACGTCGCCCTGTTCACCGTGTTCGGCCCGCTCGGCAACCTGATCGGCGACGTCCTCGGCGGCGTAATCGATATCCTGTACAACAGGATGGGCGTCTTTGGTGCCTTTGTCTTCGCCGCGTTCCTGCAGCCGCTTGTCGTTACCGGTACGCATCAGTTCATCCAGGGTATCGAGGCAAACCTCGTCGCCACGACTGGCTTCAACTACATCCAGGCCATCTGGTCGGTTTCCATTATCGCCCAGGGCGGCGGCGCCATCGGCATGTACCTCATTCATAAGAAGCATTCCAAAGAGCGCAACATCTGCATGTCGTCCTTTATCCCGACGCTGGTCGGAATCTCCGAGCCCGCTATCTTCGCTGCAAACATGCGCTACTCGATCATCCCGTTCATCTGCGCTTGCATCGGTGCAGGCTGCGACGGTGCCTTCGTGAAGCTCTTTGAGGTGCGCGCCATCGGTCAGGGTCTGACCGGCGTGCTTGGCCTGCTCATCGTCACGCCCGAGACGCTCATGTGGTATGTGGCTGGCAATCTCATCGCCTTTATCGTGCCGATCGTCTTGATCTTTGCCTACAACAAGGCAAAGGGCGTGCCGACCACTGATGAAGAGGGCGCTGGCGCTGGCTTCGATGTCAGCTTCTAGTTGAGCCGTTCAGCGTAATCTGAGGATAAGTCCATTTGAGGAAGGGCGTTCGGCTCGTGTGAGTCGAGCGTCCTTTCCCATAGACGAGAAAGTCAATGGCGATGTTTAATCAAAAAAACAAGGTGATGCGTGCGGACTATGAGCAGTGGCGAGCTGGACAGGATGAGACGGCGGCTCGCATCGCGTCCGACCCCGATAGGCTTTTGTTCCATGTGGAGCCTGAGCTTGGCTGGCTCAACGACCCCAACGGTTTGGTTCAGATTGGTGATACGTATCACATCTATCATCAATACGATCCGTTCGATGCTGCGCATGGCGGTCCAGTGCTTTGGAACCATCTGACGACAAAGGATTTTGTGACGTACGAGAATCGCGGCCCCGTGTTGTTCCCCGATTCCGATTTGGATTCGAGTGGAGCGTATTCTGGTTCTGCCTTTGTACGTGATGGCAAGATTCACTACTTCTATACCGGCAACGTTAAGCATTTTGACCGCGATGATTACGACTACGTGTTGACGGGCCGTGAGCAAAACCAGATTCATATGGTTGCCGAGAATCCCGACGAATTGGGCGAGAAGCGCATAGCTGTTGGGCCGGTCGATTACCCCGACGATATCGGTACGCACGTGCGCGACCCCAAGATCCTTGAACACGACGGTATCTACTACATGGTTCTCGGCGCTCGTACGAAAGACGATCGCGGGTGCGTGCTTGTCTATACCTCGCGCAATCTTGAGGACTGGAGCTATGCGACGCGCATTGAGTTGGACGAGAAGTTTGGCTTTATGTGGGAGTGCCCCGATCTGTTTGAGCTCGATGGCGAGCTTATTCTCGTTTGCTGTCCGCAGGGTGTGCCTGCCGATGGTTGGCATTACCGCAATCCGCATCAGTGCGTGTGGTTCTCCATCGAGGCCGATTGGGAGGCGCCGAGCTTTAAAATCGTCGGGCAGGGCATGCCCCCGATGGTCGATGCCGGTTTTGATTTCTATGCTCCGCAGTCCTTTGAGGATACTGCAGGCCGGCGTTTGATGATCGGATGGGCGGGTTTTCCCGAC
>USNA01000232.1 GCA_900555955.1 uncultured Collinsella sp.
CCGCCGGTCAGCTTCTCGCCAAAAATGAGCGGGGAGAGGGCCATGACAATGATGGGGCCGCAGTAGTACAGCAGCGAGGATACGCCGACGCCGATCGTCTGGTAGGCGCGGAACAGAAAAATCCAGCTGGCGCCCAGCGCGGCTCCCGAGAGGAGGAGGGCTGCGGCTTCGCGGGGGCGAGATGGCGCCTGCAACTTATGGCGTTGGGTGATGGCGAGGATGGTGACAAGCGAGAGTGCGCCCAAAAACGTGCGCAGGAGCACGATATCGGAGCTCGGCAGCGCGATGGCAGCGGCGATGATGCCGTTGGAGCCAAACAATAGCAATGCTGCTAAGTACGTAAACAGTCCGTTGTTCATGCGCTGACATCCCCTCTATATCCGAGCATGTTCACTATGGGTGAACTGGCTTTAGAAGAAAAGCGAATATAATGCATGGCAAACATGACAAAAACTCATGCAAAGGTGGAGACGTGCCGTGGAGACCAATATCCAAAAGATGCAAGTGCTGCTCGAGACGGTGCGTGCCGGCAGCTTTACGCGCGCTGCAGAGCGGCTGAGCTATTCGCAGTCGGGCGTGAGCCGCATGGTGGGCGACCTTGAGGCAGACTGGGGTTTTAAGGTGCTTGATCGCAGCCGCGAGGGCGTGGTGCTTTCTGCCGACGGGCGGCAGGTCATGCCGGCAGTCGAGGCGTTATGCGAAGAGTTTGGCCGCCTGCAGCGACGTGTGGACGAGATGCGAGGGCTCATGCGTGGCAAGATCTGTATCGGTACGTTTTCGAGTGTGGCGACCCATGTACTGCCACCGGTGATCGCGCGGTTTCGCGCCGATCACCCGGATGTCGATTACGAGCTGCTGATGGGTGATTACTCCGAGATTGAGCAATGGGTGGCGGAAGGCCGCTGCGACCTGGGCTTTATCCCGCGTGAGCCACGCGACGCCGGCATGGCATCGCGGTCTTTGGTGCGCGACGAGTTGATGGCGGTAGTGCCGGCAGACTCTTTGCTTGCCACGGCGGAGGTCGTCTCTCTTGCCGATCTGGCCAACGAGCAGTTTATTCTGCTGGAACGCGGCACCGATGACGAGATTACGCCGCTGTTCCGTCGGGCGGGGCTGACGGTGCGCTCTAAGCTGTCGACCTGGGATGATTATGCGATTATGGCTATGGTCGAGGACGGCCTGGGCGTGAGCATTCTTCCCGCGCTCATCTTGCGCCGCTGCCAGTTCGATGTTGCCGTGCGTTCGCTCGAGGGACATCCCCATCGGCAGATCAACGCCATATACCGCACCGCTGACGTTTCGCTTGCGGCGGCTCGTTTTCTTGAATATCTCTAAAAGCGCGTACCTGCTGTCCACTTTGGGACAATTCTCGGGGTTCGGTACATTTTCTAGTGAAATTGAACTTCCCGATAATGCGCCGCGCTATACTGCTGCCTAAATTGAACTCAGGTTCAATTCGTGTTCTGTAAATTGAACTTTGCCAGCAAGGAGGTTCTAGTGGCCCAAGAGACGTTTAGCGATCGCCTGCGACAGACCATGTCCGATCGCGACGTTCGCCAGTCGGACGTAATCCGCGCATCGGAGATGCTCGGCAAAAAACTCGGCAAGAGTCAGATGAGCCAATATGTGAGTGGCAAGACGATTCCGCGGCGCGATGTGGCAGAGCTGCTCGCCCGCATTTTGGAGGTCGATGTTACCTGGCTGCTTGCCGGTGACGCCGATCAAGGCGAGACATCATCGCCTCGCAACGATTCCAAGCCCGAACCCCATCCCTCAGCTCAAATTCCAAGGAGCACCACCATGCGTACTTTTTCTAAATCCACCAAACTCGAGAATGTCCTGTATGACGTGCGCGGTCCCGTCGTCGACGAGGCAGCCCGTATGGAGGACGAAGGCGAGCGCATCCTCAAGCTCAACATCGGCAACCCCGCGCCCTTTGGTTTCCGCACGCCCGATGAGGTCATTAAGGATATGCGCCAGCAGCTGCCCGACTGCGAAGGCTATTCCAACTCGCGCGGCCTGTTCTCTGCGCGCAAGGCGATTATGCAGTATTCGCAGATCAAGGGCCTGCCCAATGTTCAGATGGAGCACATCTACACGGGCAACGGCGTGTCCGAGCTCATTCAGCTTTCGATGAACGCGCTGCTCGACAACGGCGACGAGATCCCGATCCCCAGCCCCGACTATCCGCTCTGGACGGCGTGCGCAACCCTTGCCGGCGGTCATCCCGTGCACTATCTGTGCGATGAGCAGGCGGATTGGTATCCCGACCTGGAGGATATGGAGTCCAAGATCACGAGCGCGACCAAGGCCCTCGTCATCATCAACCCCAACAACCCCACGGGCTCTGTCTATCCGCGTGAGGTGCTCGAGGGCATTGTCGAGATCGCGCGCAGGCACCAGCTCATGATTTTTGCCGACGAGATTTACGACCGCCTGTGCATGGACGGCTACGAGCACGTCTCCATTGCATCGCTCGCCCCCGACCTGCCTTGCATTACGTTTAGCGGCCTGTCCAAGTCGCATATGATCGCGGGCTATCGCATTGGCTGGATGGTGCTTTCGGGCAACCAGCGCTGCATGAGCGACTTCATCATGGGCGTCAATATGCTCTCTAACATGCGCCTGTGCTCCAACGTGCCGGCTCAGTCGATCGTCCAGACGGCGCTCGGCGGTCATCAGTCGGTCAACGACTACATCCGCCCCGGCGGTCGTGTCTACGAGCAGCGCAACTTTGTGTATGAGGCGCTCAGCAAGATCGACGGCATCTCGGTGGTCAAGCCGCGT
>USNA01000233.1 GCA_900555955.1 uncultured Collinsella sp.
GCGACGGCGGCGGTGAGTTTATCGCGGTGCTGTGGGATGCCGACCGAGCCGCTGTGGAATCCCGTCTCGCTCGGATTCGCGCGAACGTGAACGAGTATTCCGAAGTCCACCCCGATATGCCCATAAGCTACGCGGTGGGCTATGCGCTTTCCAGTGATTTTGATGAACCGCCTACGATGCGCGAGCTCTTTTCCCAGGCTGACAAAAACATGTACATCGACAAGAACCGCGTAAAGGCAACCGAGACAGCCGACCCGCAACGCGAGGAGCGGTAAGCTTGTAACAGAGGGCATAGAAAAGCCCCCGTAGCTCGTGTGCTGCGGGGGCTATATTCGTTGCGGCGCATTGTGTTTGGGTCGTTGAGATGAGTCGATTTGCCCCGAAAGAGGAAGGCATTGACCTTAGGGTCATGCCCGACGAATGAGCGGCAAATCGGTCATCTCGGCGAGCCGAGCTACTCCAGCTCAAACGCTCCGGTGTAGAGCTGGTAGTAATATCCGCGCTTGGCGATCAGCTCGTCGTGGTTTCCGCGCTCGATGATGCGGCCGTGGTCCAGACAGATGATTGCGTCGGAGTTGCGCACGGTGGACAGGCGGTGTGCGATGACAAACGTCGTGCGGCCCTCCATGAGCTTATCCATGCCCGCCTGCACGATGGCCTCGGTGCGGGTATCAATGCTCGACGTGGCCTCGTCCAGAATCATTGCCGGCGGATCGGCGACGGCGGCACGTGCGATCGAAATCAGCTGGCGCTGGCCCTGCGACAGCTGGGCGCGTGTCGTAGCCGTCGGGCAGGCGGGTGATAAAGTCATCCGCGCCGGCGAGCTTTGCCGCCGCGATGCACTCCTCGTCGGTGGCGCTCAGGTTGCCGTAGCGGATGTTATCCATCACGGTGCCGGTGAACAGGTTCACGTCCTGCAGCACCACGCCCAGCGAGCGGCGCAGATCGGCCTTGCGGATCTTGTTGACGTTGATGCCGTCGTAGCGGATCTTGCCGTCGGCGATGTCATAGAAGCGGTTGATGAGGTTGGTGATGGTCGTCTTGCCCGCACCGGTGGCGCCGACAAACGCGACCTTCTGGCCCGGCTTGGCAAAAACGGACACGCCGTGCAGCACCTCGTGGTCGGGCGTGTAGCCAAAGTCGACGTTGTCCATGACCAGGTCGCCGCGCAGCGGCACGTACTCGATCTCGCCGGTTGCGCGGTGCGGATGCTTCCATGCCCACATGCCGGTGTGGTGGTCGGCCTCCTCGAGCTGCCAGGTATCGGGGTTCACCTGCGCGTTGACGAGCGTCACGTAGCCTTCGTCGGTCTCGGGCTTCTCGTCGATGAGCTCAAAGATGCGGTCGGCTCCGGCGAGGCCCATGACCACGGCGTTGATCTGCTGCGAAATCTGACCGATCTGTCCGCAGAACTGCTTGGTCATGTTGAGGAACGGCACCACGACGGCGATGGACAGCGCCATGCCCGAGATGCTCAGGTTGGGCACGCCCAGCGCCAGGAAAATGCCGCCGGCCAGTGCGACCAGCACGTAGAGCAGGTTGCCCAGGTTCATAAGGATAGGCATGAGGATGTTGGCGTACATGTTGGCCTTCTGCGAGACCTCGAAGAGCTTTTCGTTGCGCTCGTCAAAATCGGCCTCGGCGGCAGACTCGTGGCAGAATGCCTTGACGACCTTCTGGCCGTTCATGACTTCCTCGATATGACCCTCGACCACGCCGAGCTCGGTTTGCTGCGCAATAAAGAAGCGCGCGGAGTTGGAGCCGAGCAGCTTGGTCATAAAGGTCATAAAGGCGACGCCGGCCACAATGACCAGGCACATCCACACGCTGTAGTACAGCATGATAAAGAACACCGTGACGATGACGATGGTCGTCATGAGCAGGTTGGGCAGCGACTGGCTGATCATCTGACGCAGCGTGTCGATGTCGTTGGTGTAGTGGCTCATGATGTCGCCGCGCTGGTGCGTGTCGAAGTAGCGAATCGGCAGGTCCTGCATGCGGTTGAACATCTTCTCGCGCAGCTTCTCGAGCGAGCCCTGCGTGACGATGGCCATGGCGCGGTTCCAGAACAGCGAGGACAGGATGCCGACGCCGTAGATGCAGGCGAGGGTGGTCACGAGCTGTGCGATCTTGGGCTGTGCGGCTTCCCAATCGCCTGACTGCCACGATTCGCTAATAATCTGCAGGGCGCTCTGAAGGAAGGTCGCGCCGATGGAGTTGATGATGGCGCAGAGCACCACGCCGACGACGACGAGGGGCAAAAGCACGGGGTAGAAGCCAAAGAGCGTCTTGATGAGGCGCGACATGGTGCCGCCCTTGCGGTTGAGCGCGCGCTCGGCGGTCGTTGCCTTACTCATGTGCCTCGCCTCCTTCCTGGGTCTGAGCTTGCGTTGCGGATGTCTCGGTGTCGGCCTCGACGGCTCCTTCGCCTTCGGAAGACATCTTGTTTTGCGAGGTGAAGGTCTCGCGGTAGATCTCGCTCGTCTTGAGTAGCTCGTCATGGCTGCCGATCTGAGCGATGCGGCCGCCCTCCATGACGATGATGCGATCGGCGTCCTGCACGGAGCTGATGCGCTGGGCGATGATGAGCTTGGTCGTGTTGGGCAGATAGCTTGCCAACCCTGCGCGGATCTTGGCGTCGGTCTTGGTGTCGACGGCGCTGGTGGAGTCGTCCAGGATCAAGATCTTGGGGCGACGCAGCAGAGCGCGCGCAATGCACAGGCGCTGCTTCTGACCGCCCGAGACATTGGAGCCGCCCTGCTCGATCCAGGTGTC
>USNA01000234.1 GCA_900555955.1 uncultured Collinsella sp.
AGCGGGTGCCGAAGGTCTGGCGCTCCACTACGACTTCCCGCGAGAGAATGTCCCCGAGTTCGTGCAGACATTTGCCACTTGGCTACAAGACGAGCATGGTATCGCTCCGAGCGACGAGATGCGTGTGGAGATGTATGCCCACGCGGCCAACGGCGGCATCAAGATCGACAGGACCGCGTACACGGGCGTTGAGGGCCTCTACGCCTGTGGCGAGGCAACAGGCGGCATGCACGGCGCCGACCGCATCGGAGGGCTGTCGAGCGCCAAGCGGCTTATATTCGGGCGCATTGCGGGCGCATCAGCGGCTCGAGCAGCACTGGACGCTCCCGAGGCTGACGCACCGGTGGATGTCGCCCTCCCCGAGCATGGCATCGCTACAGCAGTCGCCGAGCGCCTAACCCGCTGCCTCAAGCACACAATGAGCGCCTACTGCATGATCAACAGGACCGATGCGGGTCTATCCAAGGCGCTGCAGGAGCTTGAAAGCCTGCAAGATGAAGCCACGACTCTAAATAAGCCGCTTGCCAACGACAGCGAAATCGCTGCCCTCGCGCGCCTACAGTCGCAAATTCAGCTGGCAACGGAGATGGTCAAAGCCATGCGCAAACGGACTGAAAGCCTCGGTTCGCACTATCGAGCAGACTGAATCGATTCACACTTTGAGTTTGATCACAATTTCTCAACATGCATCGAGCCCCGTAAGTATGATTCCCCCAAGGAGAACACGCTTACGGGGCTTGAGCCGTGTTTTCCCTAAGGGAATCACGGTGCAGACAGCTCAGCTCCGCGCCCTTTCGGGTTCGACCCCATGCGAGGTTAACAAAAAAGCGACCAGCCGAAGCCAGTCGCTTTAACATACTTTGGTGGGCCGTCAGGGGGTCGAACCCTGGACCTTGGGATTAAGAGTCCCCTGCTCTACCAACTGAGCTAACGACCCAAAGCTAAAGTCCGTTATGGCGGACTTTAGAGGAGATATCGTGTGGTGGGCCGTCAGGGGGTCGAACCCTGGACCTTGGGATTAAGAGTCCCCTGCTCTACCAACTGAGCTAACGACCCGATATCAACACGAAGCAAGAACTGGGGTGGGTAAAGGGACTCGAACCCTCGACCTACGGGACCACAACCCGTCGCTCTAGCCAACTGAGCTACACCCACCGTGTCCTGTGCGCTTCGCGCTCGACTATTATTGCAAGGAACGCCATGCGATGCAAGCCCCAATTTTCAAGAATTTTGAAAAGAGCTTTTTGGATCCATTTCGGGCAAATCCTACCGGTTCCATAGGAGTAAACTTGCCCCACCCCGATGTTCGAAAGGACAAGCATGAAAGAACTCTCCAATCGCACGGCAACATTCACCGATTCAGTCATCCGCCGCATGACACGCATCTCCAATAAGTACGACGCCGTCAACCTCTCGCAGGGCTTCCCTGACTTCGATCCCCCGGCGCAGCTGCTCAACAGCCTGAGCGCCATCGCCAGCGACCCCAAGCCGCTCTATCACCAGTACTCCATCACCTGGGGCTCCCAGGCCATGCGCGAGGCGCTCGCTGCCAAGCAGGAGCACTTTATGGGCATGCCGGTCGACCCCAACCAGAACATCGTGGTCACCTGTGGCTCCACCGAGGCCATGATGGGCGACAGGATGCCGGTTACTGAATCCGGCGCCCCCCCGGCGGCGTAGATGGCCGCCATGATGACGGTTACGAACCCCGGCGACAAGGTCGTCATCTTCTCGCCGTTCTACGAGAACTACGGCGCCGATACCATCCTCTCAGGTGCCGAGCCCATCTATGTGCCGCTCAACCCGCCCACGTTCGACTTCGATCGCGAGGTCCTCGAGGCGGCCTTCCGCGACAATGATCCCAAGGCCATCGTCCTGTGCAACCCTTCCAACCCCTGCGGCAAGGTCTTTACGCGCGAGGAGCTCACCTTTATCGCCGACCTCTGCAAAAAGTACGACGCCTACTGCATCACCGACGAGGTGTACGAGCACATCGTCTACGCGCCCCACGAGCACGTCTATATGGCCACGCTGCCCGGCATGTTCGAGCGCACTATCAGCTGCAGCTCGCTGTCTAAGACGTACTCCATCACCGGCTGGCGTCTGGGCTACACCATTGCCCCGGCCCAGATCACCGAGCGCATCAAGAAGGTCCACGACTTCCTCACCGTGGGTGCCGCCGCTCCCCTGCAGGAAGCCGTCGTCACCGCCCTCAAATTCGACGACAGCTATTACCAGGAGGTCCTCGACCTCTATACCGCCAAACGCGATCTGTTCTGCCAGGGGCTCGATAGCATCGGTCTTGAACACAACGTGCCGCAGAGCGCCTACTACGTCATGATGGACATCTCTGAGTTTGGCTATGACAGCGACCTCGAATTCTGCGAGGACCTCGCATCTAAGGTGGGCGTGGGCGCCGTGCCCGGCTCGAGCTTCTTCCGCGAGCCCGTCAACCATCTGATTCGTTTCCACTTTGCCAAGCGAGACGAGACGCTTAACGCGGCGCTGGAGAACCTCAAATCGCTACGTGATAAAATCAAGCCGCGCGGGTAAGGACGGCCCGGCAACTAAAGCAACCAAAGAAGCCTCGTACCGCCCGCCGCGTTGCGAGGCTTCTTTTTATAGCGCTTTCTAAAATGGTTTAGAGCTCTATACTTTAGTCACGGAGCAACTCGTCCCAGAGAGAGGAATACTATGGCAGAACAGCAGCTTATCGGAGCGCTCGAGGCTGGCGGCACCAAGATGGTCTGCGCCACGGGCTATGCAGA
>USNA01000235.1 GCA_900555955.1 uncultured Collinsella sp.
GCATAACGCCGGATGTGCCGCCGCAGCCGCTGACGTTGCCGACGCTCGACGCCGTCGCGCCGTGCGTGCTCGCCTGCGGCCCACAGCAAAAGGCAACGATCGCGCTCACGCGTGAAGGGACGAACGGTGAGGCAACCTGTTTTGTGTCACAGCATATTGGCGATGTCGAAAACGGCGAGACCTTCGATGCCTGGAACGCCGCGCGCACGCGCTTGGAAGCTCTCTTTGACTTGACGCCCGCCGCGCTGGCCTGCGACCTGCACCCCAGCTACCTATCGAGTCAGTGGGCGCGCGAGCAGGCGCGAAAATGCAATCTGCCGCTTATCGAAATCCAGCATCATCATGCGCACATCGCGAGCGTAATGGCTGAGGCTATCACCGCGGGCCAGCTCACAACCGACGCGCGCGTGCTCGGCATTGCCTTCGATGGTACGGGGGCGGGCACCGACGGAACCATTTGGGGCGGCGAGTTCCTTGTCGCCGGCCTTGCCGATTTTGAACGCGCCGCTCACCTGCGCACCTGGGCGCTGCCAGGCGGTGCCGCATCCGTGCGCGATGCCCGGCGCAATGCCTTTGCCCTGCTGAGCGAGCTCGGCCTGCTCGAGCACCCAGGTGCCGCGGGACTATTGGGCACCCTCGACGAGCAGACGCGCAGCATCACGACTACGATGATCGAGCGGAACATCAACAGCCCACGCACGAGCAGTATGGGGCGTCTCTTTGACGCGTAATGGCGAGTTTTGGGCATTTGCGGGCAGGCAACCTACGAAGGCGAACCCGCCATCGAACTCGAAGCCGCCGCCTGGCGCGCGCTCGGCGGTAAGCCCGTTCGTCTCGACGGCAATCACACAGGCGTATTCATGCCTGCCGACAACTCCCCCATCTTGGACCCCCAACCGCTCATCGAAGCTCTTCTGGATGGAATCGAGGCAGGCGCGCCGGCCGACAGGCTCGCCCTCGGATTTCACATCGCCATTACGCACGCTACGACCCACATCGCACGCGAAATCTGTGCGCGCGAAGGCCTCGATACCGTCGCGCTCTCGGGCGGTGTGTTCATGAACCGACTTCTGCTCCAGCTCCTTACCCACGAGCTCAAAGACGCCGGTCTTACCGTCTTGGTCCCCCACGCCGTGCCCGTCAACGACGGCTGTATCGCCTACGGTCAGGCCGCCATCGCTCGCGCTTGCCTCGCGCAGACGACACGGGTAGGCTGTTTTGCCAGCCTGCGCGCCGCCGTCTCACAGGTGTAACGCGTTTGCTCGTGACTCCCGCGAGCGCTACCATCAACTGATGGGTAATTAGGCGCCTATCCAGCGCAAAACGTATAAAAGGGAAACATTATGTGCCTTGCCGTTCCCGGTAAAGTGGTCAAACGCGACGACGACCTTAAGGCGACCGTCGACATGATGGGCATTGAGCGCCCCGTTTCGCTGCGCCTCGTGCCGACGGCGCAGGTCGGCGACTATATTCTCGTGCACGCCGGCTTTGGCATTCAGATTGTCGACGAGCAGGAAGCCCAAGAGACACTCGAGCTCGTCAACACCATGACCGAGCTGGCCGAAGAGGACCAGCTCGCCACCAACCCGGCCGAGGCATACTAGTGGCGGCGGCGCAGCCGGTTCGCTCCGGTATCGACTTTTCGGCATTTCGCGACCCCAAGCTGGCTCGCGAGCTCATCGATCGTATTCATGAGCTTGTCGGCAACCGCAGCATCAACCTTATGGAAGTCTGCGGTACGCACACCGTGAGCATTGGCCGCTATGGCTTTCGCTCCATTATGCCGACGGGACTCAAACTGCTAAGCGGCCCGGGGTGCCCCGTTTGCGTCACCGCCAACCGCGACATCGATCATGCAATCGCGCTTTCCAACATGGACGGCGCCATCATCACCACCTTTGGCGACATGATGCGCGTGCCCGGATCGTCCACCTCGCTTGCCGCGCAAAAGGCGGCGGGGCGCGACATCCGCATCGTCTACTCTCCGCTCGACGCACTCGACATTGCCGAGCAAAATCCCGAACGCCCGGTCATCTTTATGGGCGTCGGCTTTGAGACCACAACGCCCACCATTGCCGCCGCTATCCTCGAGGCCGACGCGCGCGGGCTCCAGAACTTCTCGGTCTACTGTGCTCACAAGACCACGCCGCCGGCTCTGCGTGCGATCTCCAACGACCCCGAGACGACCATCGACGGCTTTATCCTGCCTGGTCACGTCGCTACCATCACAGGCCTGGCACCCTTTAGCTTTTTGGTCGACGAGTTCAATACCCCGGGCGTGGTCACGGGATTTGAGCCGGTCGATATCTTGCAGGGCATCTGCATGCTGGTCCAGATGATTGTCGAGGGCCGGCCTGCAATCGACAACGCCTACCGCCGTGGCGTCAATGCAGACGGCAATCCCGTAGCGCGCCAGCTGGTCGAGCAGGTGTTTGAGCCGTGCGACACCACGTGGCGCGGGCTGGGACCGATTCTCAGCTCGGGTCTTTCTATCCGACCCGAATTCGCGCGCTTTGATGCCGGAGTCCGCTTTGACGTGCCCATTGAGGCGACGGTCGAGCCACGCGGGTGCCGCTGCGGCGACGTGCTGCGCGGTGCCATCACGCCGAGCGACTGCCCTCTGTTCGGCCACGCATGTACGCCCGAACACCCCGTCGGCCCCTGCATGGTGAGCTCCGAAGGCAGCTGCGCGGCGTACTACCGCTACCGCGACTGCTAGGTTCCGCCGTTCTAACGAACGGCGGACCGGCCGGGGGGG
>USNA01000236.1 GCA_900555955.1 uncultured Collinsella sp.
GGCGGGCGATGCAGTCGCAAAAATCGAGATAATCGCGGCCAGCGTGCCAGGTGCCCAGGCAGTTCATGCTGCTAAAGGTACCGTCCTCGTTGAGCGGCACGCAGCCGTGGAACAGCAGATTGCCGTTGGCGACCTTGTACATCGAGCCGTGGGTGTAGAGGAAATCGATATGGCGATGCAGGTGATCGGCGGTGACAAACTCGGATACGAGCTTGTCGATGATGTGTTGCTCCTGGGGCGTGAGCGTGTAGGGGTCCGTCGGGTCGACGGTGGGGAAGTCGTTGGTCGTGAGCGGCCACGCGCTGTCGTCGGCGAGCGTGACCGTGCCGGTGTCGTGGTCGATCTTGTCGAGCAGCAGGCGGTCGGCCATATCGAACTCGGGGTGGCGCTGGATAATCTGGCCCTCGAGCTTAAAGAGCAGTACGTTGATGGCTTTGATCAGCGGGCTGATGGGCTCGCCGGCGGTATAGGTGGCATCGGCAAAGGCGACGAGCTCGCGCAGCGAGATGCCGTAGTCGTTCTCGAGGATCTCGTAGTTGTCGTAGCGCAGGTTGTTGCGCAGCACCGTGGCGATGCAAGCGGGCTCGCCGGCAGCGGCGCCCATCCACAGCAGGTCGTGGTTGCCCCACTGAATGTCGAGCGAATGGTAGGTGAGCAGGCGATCCATAATCTTGGCAGCGCCGCCGCCACGGTCGAAGATATCGCCCACCAGGTGCAGGTGGTCGACGGCCAGGCGCTTGATGAGTGAGGCGAGCGACTCGATAAAGTCGTCGGCGCTTGCGGTCTCTAGGATGGACTCCACGATGCGCTCGTGATAACGCACACGATAGTTGTTCTCGTCCGGATGAGTGTGCAACAACTCGTCGATGATGTAGGAGTAATCGCGCGGGATGGCCTTACGCACCTTGGAGCGCGTATAGCGGCTCGAAAGCGAGCGGGCAACCATGATGAGTTGGTCGAGCATGGTCTTGTACCAGGTGGGGGAGTCCTCGTGCTGGCTGCGGACCAGCTCGATCTTCTCGCGCGGGTAGTAGATGAGCGTGCACAGCTCGCCCTTTTCGTCAAAGGTGAGCGTGTCGCCAAAGATCTCGTCGACATGTTCGCGCACGACGCCCGAGCAGTTGTTGAGGATGTGCATAAAGGCTTCGTACTCGCCGTGCACGTCGCTCATAAAATGCTCGGTGCCTTTGGGCAGGTTGAGAATGGCCGAGAGATTGATGATCTCGGTAAACGCGGATTGCTCGGTGGGGAACTGTCTCGACAGCAGGCGCAGATACTTGAAGTCGTGCGGATTGTGATCGAATGCGGCCATGAAGCACCTTCCGATGTGGTTGGTAAAACTGATAAAGCATCGTCAAACGTTTATCAGTATGCGCCGCTTTTGTTTCGATTGGAGATGAGAGGTCGAATTGTTTGCCGAACGGTTTGGTAAATCGATTTAGTTGAGGTAGATATGGCGGTTGAGTGGAGACGCAGGGTCGTTTTTGCAGACGCATGCCTCCGGGATCGATAGAGATGATGACGGTAAAGATGTTCACTACCTTTGCTTCAATTTGGTAAATAGTGGACATTTGTACCGTATTCACGCTTGCTGTGCGATAATTTGCGCAGCAATGAGTAAGGAGCCTCATATGAGTGATTTTGTCCTGACCTGTGAATCCGCCGCCGATCGAACCCGTGAGTTCTTTGCGTCGCGCAATATCCCTGTCGTGTGTTTTCATTACGAGATCGACGATGTTGTCTATACGGACGATCTGTATCAGTCGATTGCGCCGGACGATTTTTTTGCCCAGATTGCCGCGGGCGCCATGCCCAAGACGTCTCAGGTGAGTGTTGGTGAGTACGAGGAGTTTTGGGAGCCGTTTGTTGCCGAGGGTAAAGACGTGCTGCACCTGGCGTTGTCGTCGGGTATTTCGGGCACGTATGGATCGGCCTGCGTTGCGGCGCAGATGCTCGCGGATCGCTATCCCCAGGGCGGCAAGGTGCGCGTCATCGATTCGCTGGCGGCGTCTTCGGGCTTTGGCCTGCTGGCGGAATGTGCCGCCGACGTTCGCGATAGCGGCGCTTCGCTCGACGAGACGGCCGCTTGGATTGAGGAGCATAAACTCAACCTTCACCACTGGTTTTTCTCGACCGATCTGTCGAGCTACCTGCGCGGCGGTCGCATTTCGGCCGCGAGCGCGATCATCGGCACGGCACTCAAGATTTGCCCGCTCATGACGGTCGATTGTGAAGGTGAGCTGGCGCCGCGTGAGAAGATTCGCACCAAGAAGCGCGCGATCTCCGAGATGGCCAAGACCGTGATGGCGCATGTGCAGGACGGCGCGAACTATTCGGGCAAGTGCATCATGTCGCACTCGGCGTGCCGCGAGGACGCCGAGGCCGTTGCGGCGCTGATAGAGGAACAAGTTCCGCAGCTCAAAGGCAAGATTGAGATCAATAGCATCGGTGCTCTGATTGGCTCGCATACCGGTCCTGGCACGGTGGCCGTCTTCTTTATGGGCGACAAGCGCGTGGACTAATGTTCGTGGGCTGGCTGAGAGTTTTAACGGCTGCGCCTGTCCCTCCTGACATTTGATAACAGAAAAAGGCCCGTCCCGTTGTGAACTGCGCCCCAAATCTTGGACGCCCTAAATAGCGACTAGGCCGCAAGGGCCTGATTCCGGTACTCCTCCGGGGTCAGGCCCTTCAATCTTACCTGCCTCCGGCTCGTGTTCCAGTGGACTATGTATTCCTCCAGGTCGCGTTTGAAATCCT